>NZ_DATNGK010000265.1:0-4514 GCF_035605935.1 Actinocrinis sp.
GGCGCGCTGAGCGACTCGACCATCGACGGGCTCTACATCCACCACACCAAGGTGGGCATGTGGTTCGACGGCCCGATGCGCAACCTCAAGATCACGAACAATGTGATCGCCGATCAGATCGCCGACGGCATCAACTTCCACACCGGCGTGACGAATTCGCTGGCGCAGAACAACTCCATCCGCAACACCGGCGACGACGGCCTGGCGATGTGGTCGCAGACCACGGCCGACTCGAACGACACCTTCGACCACAACACCGTGCAGACCCCGGTGCTCGCCAACGGCATCGCGATCTACGGCGGCGGCGACGACACGGTGTCGAACAACCTGGTCGCCGACCCGATCCGGGAAGGCAGCGGCCTGCAGGTCGGCAGCCGCTTCGACGCGGTGCCGTTCACCGGGCACCTGTGGATCACCGACAACACCACGGTTCGCGCCGGAACCTACGAGCTGAACTGGAACCTCGGCCTCGGCGCGATCTGGATCTACGCGCTGCAGAGCAGCATCACCGCGGATGTGGAGGTGACCGGTGACAACTTCCTGGACAACACCTACAACGCGATCATGCTGGTCGCCGACTTCCCGGTGAAGGATCTGTATTCGATCTCGAACATCCACTTCTCGGATGTGAAGGTGGACGGAACCGGGACCTCGGTGCTCAGCGCGCGGGCGGCCGGATCGGCGACGTTCCAGAACGTGGTGGCCCGCAATGTCGGCGCGGTCGGAATCAACAACTGCGGATCGTTCCACTTCACGCCCGCGGGCTCGGAGTTCACCGTGACCGACCTCGGCGGCAACTCCGGCGGCGGGACCACCGGTCCGTGGCTGGCGCCCTGGGAGCTGCCGAACACGATCACCTGCGACGACCGGCCGCCGGTCGTTCCGCCGCCCCCGCCGTCCGCCTGGTCGTGACGCTGGGAGCTCAATAGCGCGGTAGCTGGGTCGTTGAGTCGAACCGAACAGGACCGGCCGGGGTAGTCACACCCCGGCCGGTCCCACGCGCTGAAACACACAGGCCGCCGCAGGGCCGCTGATCGTATCCTGAGCCGGTGAGCGACGGCGGGCAGACGACCACACGCGATGCGGTCATCGCCGCGCGGCGGATCGTGGTGAAGGTGGGTTCCTCCTCGCTGACCACAGCGGCCGGGGGTCTGGACGGCAGCCGGGTGGACGCCCTCGTGGACGCGCTGCACGAGTCAGCCCTCTCGAAGCCCGGCGGCGCGGAAGTGGTCCTCGTCTCCTCGGGTGCCATCGCGGCCGGGCTCGCCCCGCTGAGCCTGCGCAAGCGTCCCCGCGACCTGGCCACGCAACAGGCGGCCGCGAGTGTCGGGCAGGGCTTGCTGATCGCCCGGTACACGCAGTCTTTCGCGCGCCACGGGCACGGCGTCGGACAGGTATTGCTCACGGCCGACGACGTAACGCGGCGCTCGCACTACCGCAACGCGCTCCAGACGCTCAGCCGGTTGCTGGAGCTCGGCTTCATCCCGATCGTCAACGAGAACGACACGGTCGCCACCCAGGAAATCCGGTTCGGCGACAACGACCGGCTGGCCGCACTCGTCGCGCACCTGGTCAACGCGGATCTTCTGGTCCTGCTTTCGGACGTCGACGCGCTCTACGACGGTGATCCGCGCAAGCCCGGCACCCGCCCGATCAGCGACGTGCGCGGGCCCGAGGACCTGGCGGGCGTGTCGACCCGCGCCCCTGGACGTGCCGGAGTCGGCACCGGCGGCATGGTCACCAAGGTCGAGGCGGCGCGGATCGCCACCGAGGCAGGCATCCCGGTGGTGCTCACCACGGCCGCATACGCCGGGCGTGCGCTCGCGGGAGAGGCGGTCGGCACCCTGTTCCATCGCACCGGGAAACGGTCCGCAGCGCGCCTGCTGTGGCTCGCGCACGCGACGGCTCCGCGCGGCGCTTTAAAGCTGGACGAGGGTGCGGTAGACGCGGTCGTACGCCGTCGTCTCTCGCTGCTGCCCGCCGGGATCACGGCCGTAACCGGAACTTTCGTCGCGGGCGATCCGGTCGACCTGATCGACCCGTCAGGCCGAGCGGTGGCGCGTGGCCTGGTGAACTACGACGCGGTCGAGTTGCCGTCGCTGCTGGGCCGCTCCACCCGCGACCTGGCCGCCGCGCTGGGCCCGCAATATGAGCGCGAGGTCGTGCACCGAGACGACCTCGCGGTGCTGTGAGTGAGCGCCACGCAGAGCCCCGCGGAGTCTCACAGCCTGAAATAGCGTGCTCCCGGCCGCTATCCGGGTCGTAACCTGGAGGCATGGTGGACGAGTCGAGCGAGTCGGACGTTATCCGGACAGCGCGCCGGGCCCGCGAGGCGGGCGCGGATCTGGCTGTGCGCACGCGTGCCGAGAAGGACCGGGCGCTGCACGCCATCGCGGACGCGCTGCTCGCCGAAACGCCGCGCATCGTCGCCGCGAACGCCGAGGACACGGATCGGGCCCGCGAGACCGGCGTCAGCGCTGGAATCGTGGATCGGCTCACCCTGACCGCGGACCGGATCGCCGCCATCGCCGAAGCGCTGCGGAAGATCACCACACTCGCCGATCCGGTCGGCGAGGTGGTGCGCGGCTCGAACCTGCCGAACGGGCTGGAGCTGCGTCAGGTCCGCGTGCCGCTCGGCGTCGTCGGGATCATCTACGAGGCGCGACCGAACGTGACCGTGGACGCGGCAGGCCTGTGCCTCAAGTCGGGCAACGCGGTGCTGCTGCGCGGCTCCTCCTCCGCGCGTGCGTCCAATACCGCGCTGGTCGACACGATGCGCGACGCGCTGGCCGGCTGCGGTCTGCCCCGCGACGCGATTCAGCTGGTACCTGGCGACACGCACGACTCCGTCAAGGAACTGATGCAGGCGCGCGGCCTGGTTGACGTGCTCATCCCGCGCGGTGGCGCATCGCTGATCAGCTCGGTGGTCAGTGGCTCGACGGTCCCGGTAATCGAGACCGGAGTCGGCAACTGCCACGTGTACGTGGACGCGGACGCAGATCTGGACCTCGCGGTCGAGCTGCTGATCGACTCCAAGGCGCAGCGCTACAGCGTGTGCAACGCCGCCGAGACCGTGCTCGTGCACAAGGACGTCGCTGAGGCGTTCGTACCGCGCGCACTCGCTGCGCTTAAGGACGCCGGAGTTACCGTGCACGGCGACGAGCGGACGGCAGCGTACGCCGCTGCTGCGGATAACGCACCGGACGTCGTACCGGCCACCGAAGAGGACTTCTACACCGAATACCTCTCGCTCGACATCGCGGCGGCCGTGGTGGACTCACTGGACGCAGCGGTCGCGCACATCCGCAAGTACTCCTCCAATCACACCGAGGCGATCATCACCCGCTCCCAGGCAGCGGCGCGCGCCTTCACCGCGCGGGTCGATTCGGCAGCGGTGATCGTGAACGCCTCGACCCGGTTCACCGACGGCGGCGAGTTCGGCTTCGGCGCGGAGATCGGCATCTCGAACCAGAAGCTGCACGCGCGCGGCCCGATGGGCTTGCCCGAGCTGACCTCCACGAAGTACATCGTGATCGGTGACGGCCAGACCAAGGCCAGGCACTCGAACACCTGACAGGTCGAAAGCCGCCGCGGGGTCACGGCGAGCGAAAGTTTCAGGCTGCTGACCAGCCGGTGGATGATCGCAAACCGGCGATGCGGCCGCTGCGGCGGACTTTCGTCGCAGTTCGCTGCCGTACCCCCTACTGATCACGCAACATTTCCGTTACTTTTCCCCAATGACCGAGCGCTTTCCCGAACAGCGCAACAGCTCCGCGCAGCGCCGCGCAGACGCGAACCAGGTCCCCGCGCGCGCCTCGGACGGCGCCGCGTCCCTTGACGACGCGCCGCTCGTGTTCGACGAGTCCTTCGTCGCCGCGGCGCCGGTACACGAACCTTCGGCGCAAGCCCGCGCCGTGCTCGCCAGGCGGCGCGCGGAGCTGTTCGCAGATCCTTCCGCCACACGGCGATCTCTGGATCAGCCGGAGCGTCGCTGGGCCGTGCGCCCGGCCCACCATCTCTCCGCGGTGCGATTGCCAGCCGTGGCGGTAACCACGTGCGTCTTGGCTACTGTGGCCGTGTTACTCATCCTGCTGCGGTAAGGGCTCGCTGACAGACGCGCGACCTCCTCACGAGAAGTCGGGCACGCCCATTCGCGCGGCATCAGCTGACTGGTCGTCCGGTTGGCGCTGGGATTCGCGCTCGGCGGCGATCTGCGCGGTGTAGTGCGCGATCTCGCGCTCCAGGCGGCCCTCGTCCCAGCCCAGCGTCTCGGCCATCAGCTCGGCGGCGGGGCGGGCCGAGCCGACCCCGCGGTCGAAGGTCTCGAAGCTGACACGGGTGCGCCGGTGCAGCACGTCCTCCAGGTGCGTCGCGCCCTCGTGCGACGCCGCGTAGACGACCTCGGCGCGCAGGTAGTCGTCGGCGCCGTCGAGCGGATGGCCGAGCGTACGGTCCTTCTCGATCAGCGCGAGGACCTCCTCGGTCAGCGAGCCGTAGCGGTGCAGCAGGTGCTC
>NZ_DATNGK010000266.1:0-97264 GCF_035605935.1 Actinocrinis sp.
CGCCGCGTACACGCAGACGATGCTTGAGGCCATCTGGTCGGACCCGAAGCTATGGCGCAACACGGTTGTCCTGATTACATACGACGAGAACGATGGTTTCTTCGACCACGTCGTTGCGCCCACCGCGCCTAGCGGAACCGCGGGCGAGTTCGTCGGCGGCCTGCCGATCGGCTTGGGCCCGCGCGTGCCGCTCACGCTGATCTCGCCGTGGTCGCGTGGCGGCTGGGTGGACTCAGCGGTCGCGGACCACACCTCGGTGCTGCGGTTCCTCGAGCGCTGGACCGGCGTGCGCGAGCCGAACATCTCGGCCTGGCGGCGCGCGGTGTGCTCAGACTTGACCGGAGCTTTCGACTTCGGTCGCAGAAACTTGACGCTTCCGCTGCTGCCTGACACCTCGATGCTGCGTAAGCTAGCCGACCAGACTCAGCCGGGTCTGCCGACTCCGACGCCTCCCGCACCGGGTGAGCAGAGTGTGCCGAGGCAGGACCCTGGCACCCGTCCGGCCCGCGCGCTGCCGTATCAGCCCACGGCGAATGCGCGGCTCGGGGCGCACGGCACGCAGCTGACGGTGAGTCTCGCGAACGGCGGCGCAGGTTCGGTGCACATGCAGGTCTATCAGGGAGAGGGATCGGGGGTCGCGATGACAGGGTACGACGTTGCGCCACGTGGGACCGCCGGTCCGATCGATCTGGCGGTCGCTGGTCCGTACGACGTGACCGTGCACGGTCCGAACGGCTTCGTCACCCAGTTCGCCGGCAACACGCTGACCGGTGGCGCGGGCGTGGAGGTGACCGCAGATGTGGCGCAGGGCGGCGAACTGCGGCTCACCGCCAGCAACGGGACGCGGACGGATGTGCAGCTGAACGTGCGCGACCTGCTCCAGCGCGACGGCGCACCTGGCGGCCAAGGCGATAAGTCGACAACGGTGTGGCTGGCGGCGGGCGAGTGCGAGACGCTGCGCTTCGACCCGGTGCGGACCGCGCACGGGTGGTACGACCTGTCGGTCACTCTCGCGGCCGACCCGGCGTACGTTCGGCGCTTCGCCGGCCACATTGAGAACGGAAAGGCGAGCGTTACCGGCTGACGGGCGGCTGGTCGCGCGGAGCCGCCAGCGCCGCACGCCCGCGTGCGTCTCACACGTTGGGCCTATCGTCTCGTAACAACCCGGCCTCGGGCAGAACCAGAGGCCGGGTTGTTCCGTTAGTTCCTCATGCGTCACGGGCCGGGCCACAGAGGCCTCGCGTGATCACCCGCCTTGCCTAATCGGAATGGTTTTCATAAGCTATGCACAGCTATTGAAAACGATGTTCATCTTCATCGAGGGGGCCGTCATGGTCCGTGCCTACGTCGGCAGGCGTTCGCGCGGCGTCACCACCGCGAAAGCGGGTGCGACCGCGAGAACCGGCGCGACCGCCAGAGCCGCCACCGCAGTGGCCGCGGCCGCGGGGACGCTGCTGCTGGCGACCGGCTGCGCGACCACGGCCCCTGGCGGCTCGGCCGCGGTTGGCGCCGCGGCCGGGGGCTCCGGTCAGACGATCACGGTCGTGGCCGCGGAGAACTTCTGGGGCTCGATCGCGGCGCAGCTCGGTGGCTCGCACGTGGCCGAGACCTCGATCATCAGCAATCCCGACACCGATCCGCACGACTACGAGGCCACGCCCGCGGACGCGCGCACCATCAGCGCCGCGCAGGTCTTCATCCAGAACGGCCTCGGCTACGACTCCTCGTGGGCGCCGAAGCTGGTCGCGGCCAACCCGAACGTCGACCGCACCGTGCTCACCGTCGGGGACCTCGTCGGGCTCAAGGACGGCGACAACCCGCACCAGTGGTACGTGAAGTCCAGCGTGTACAAGGTGATCGACGCGATCACCGCCGCCTACCAGAAGGCCGATCCGGCGGACGCGGCCTACTTCGCCGCGCAGAAGAGCAGCTTCGAGCAGGCCACGCTGGCTCCGTACAACCAGCTGATCAGCGATATCCGCGGCCGGTACGCCGGAACGCCGATCGGCGCCTCCGAGTCGATCGTCTCAGGGCTCGCCGACACTTTGGGACTCAAAATGCTGACGCCGTACTCGTTCCTGCGTGACATAAGCGAGGGCAACGACCCGACGGCGGCCGACAAAACCCTGATCGACCAGCAGATCAAGAGCAAGGCGATCAAGGTCTACGTGTACAACTCGCAGAATGCGACACCTGATATCGCAGCGCAGGTCGCCGAGGCCAAGGCGGAAGGTATCCCGGTGACCACGGTGACCGAGACCCTTTTCCCCGCGGGCGACAGCTTCCAGCAGTGGCAGCTGAACCAGCTCAAGAAGCTGGAGAGCGCGCTGGCCAGCGCGAGTGGACGGTGATACGGCCATGCTTATGAAGGGCGCGGTCATGAGGAGCATGACGAGGAGTGCGGCACCGGCGAGAGGCGTGAGCGCGATGAGCGTGGATCCGGTGGCAGCAGGCTCGGGCTTCGGCGCGAGCGCTGAATCGGACACGGTGGTCGCACTGCGCGGCGCGTCGGCCGTGGTCGGCGGCCGCACGCTGTGGAGCGGCGTGAATCTGACCGTGCACAGCGGCGAATTCGTGGCCGTACTCGGTCCGAACGGGGTCGGCAAGTCGACCTTGATCAAGGTGCTGCTGGGGACCTTATCCTCCGCGAACGGCACCGTGTCCGTGCTCGGCCGGCGGCCTGGCGGCGCGGGCGAGCGGATCGGATATCTGCCGCAGCGGCGCAACTTCGACGCCTCGCTGCGTATCCGCGGGATCGACATCGTGCGGCTCGGCCTCGACGGCGACCGCTGGGGCGTGCCGCTGCCCGGCGCCGCGCGGTTCAGCGCCCGGCAGCGCGCGGCTCAGGCGCGGGTGCACGAGGTCATCGACCTGGTCGGAGCGTCGGCCTATGCGCACCGGCCGATCGGCGCGCTCTCCGGCGGCGAACAGCAGCGGCTGCTGATCGCGCAGGCGCTGGTGCGCCGCCCCGGACTGTTGCTGCTCGACGAGCCGCTGGACTCGCTCGACCTACCGAATCAGGCTTCTGTCGCGGCATTGATCCACCGGATCTGCCGGGAGGCCAACGTCGCGGTGGTGATGGTGGCACACGACGTGAACCCGATCCTGCCCTACCTCGACCGGGTCGTGTACATCGCTTCGGGCGGCGCGGCCTGCGGAACTCCGCAGGAGGTGATCACGACCGAGACGCTGACCCGCCTGTACAGCACGCCGGTCGAAGTGCTGCGCACCTCAGACGGGCGTCTCGTGGTCGTCGGCGGTCCGGAGGCGCCCGCGCTGCACACCGATCGGCACGCGCACGCGGGTCATCAGGGCTCTGCGCGGCAGGGAGCCGACCGCCATGCCGGGTAATGCCGCTTGGTCGATCTCCTGGAACGTCGTGCGCGACATTCAGGAGATGTGGTCGCTGCCTTCGATGGTGAACGCGTACCGGGCCGGGACGATCATCGCGGTCACGGCCGGGGTCGTCGGCTGGTTCATGGTGCTGCGCCGCCAGACCTTCGCAGGGCACACCATCTCGCTCGCGGGTTTCCCTGGCGCGGCCGGGGCGGTGCTGCTCGGGATCGCATCAGGGTACGGATACTTCGGGTTCTGCGTCGCGGCGGCGCTCGTCATCGCGTACGGCGCGCGGCCCGGAAACCGTGAGCCCGCCAACGAATCCGCGCTGACCGGCGTCGTGCAGGCCTTCGTGCTCGCCTGCGGAATGCTGTTCGTCTCCCTCTACGGCGGCTTCCTCAACCAGGTCGACAACCTGCTGTTCGGCAGCATTCTCGGCATCACCGACGGCGATGTGATCCTGCTCGCGGCGGTGGCTGTGGCCGTACTCGGCGCCATGGCGGCGATCGGGCGGCCGCTGCTGTTCGCCTCGGTGGATCCGGACGTCGCTCGGGCGCGCGGGGTGCCGGTGCGGCTGCTCGGCGCGCTCTTCCTAGTCCTGCTCGGCGCGGCGACGGCCGAAGTCTCGCAGATCACCGGCTCATTGTTGGTGTTCGCACTGCTGGTCATGCCCGCGGCGACCGCCCAGATCATCACCGCGCGCCCCGGTCTCAGCCTGCTGCTGACCGTGCTGATCGGCCTGGTGGTGACCTGGGCCGGGTTCGCGTTCGCGTTCTTCACGATCTACCCGATCGGCTTCTACATCACGACTTTCGCGTTCGGGGCGTACGTCCTGGCGTATCTCGTGCGCGGCGCCGGGCCGGTGCTGGCGGCCCGCGTGTCCCGGCTTCGATCGGCGAACGACGCGGCAAGGGCGGCGAGCGCGGTATGAGCCTTTTCGATCACCCCTTCATGGTCAGCGCGCTGCTCGCCGGTACCGGGATCGCGCTGGCTTGCGGCCTGGTCGGTTACTTCCTGGTGCTGCGGGCGCAGGTGTTCACCGGCGACGCGCTCTCGCACGTGGCGTTCACCGGCGCGCTGGCGGCTCTCGCCTTCGGCGTCGAACTGCGGCTCGGGCTGTTCGCCGCGACGATCCTGGTCGCGCTGCTGCTCGGCGTGCTCGGCAAGCGCGGCCGCGCCGACGACGTGGTGATCGGCAGCGTGTTCGCGTGGGTGCTCGGTCTCGGCGTGTTCTTCCTGACCCTCTACACGACGAACCGCTCGGGCGGCGGCACCGGAAACGCGACGACGAGCGTGCTGTTCGGCTCGATCTTCGGGCTCTCCGGCGGCCAGGCGCGCGCGGCACTGTGGATCGGGATCGCGGTGTTCGGCGCGGTCGTGGCGATCGCCAGGCCGCTGCTGTTCGCCACGGTCGACGAGGCGGTCGCGGCGGCGCGCGGGGTACCGGTGCGGTTGCTCGGTTTCGGCTTCCTCGCGCTGGTCGGGGTGACGACCGCCGAGGCGACGCAGGCGGTCGGCGCGCTGTTGCTACTGGGTCTGCTAGCCGGTCCGGCCGGCGCGGCGCTCGCGCTGACCGACCGGCCATATCAAGGCATGGTGATCTCGGCGGGGCTCGCGGTGGGTTCGATGTGGGGCGGGTTGTTGCTGGCTTACTACGTGCCCAAGCTGCCGCCGAGCTTCTCGATCACAGCCGTGGTCACTGTGGTGTACGCGGCCGCCGTCGTTCGTGGCCGGCTGCGTTCCGGTCAGGGGCAGGTAGCGGTAACGGCCGCGTAAGGAGCGTGCGCGCGTCGCAGCGGCCGACTGGCCCTTATCGTGAACAGGGTGGCACGGATTCGACCTGCGGCCGCGCTGGGCAGGCGGCTCGGCGCGCTCAGCCCGCGGCGGCGCTGGTTCCTCGGCGCGTCGCTCGCGGCTGTCGTCGCGCTCTTGGGCGCGCTGGGCGCTCCGGCGTTGCTCTCACGGCTTGATAGCAGCGAGCCGACCGGATATCCGGCGCAGGATCGGCTCGGCACCGTGCTGCTGGTGCCCGGCTACGGCGGCGGGACCGAATCGCTCGACGTGCTGGCGGCGCGGATTCGGGCCGCCGGGCGGCAGGCGGAGGTCGTGCAGTTGCCGGACGGCGGCGTCGGCGATCTGAACCAGCAGGCTTCGGTGCTCGACGGCTACGTCTCGGACGCGCTGAAGAGTGCGCCCTCGGTTGATCTGATCGGCTACTCGGCCGGCGGCGTCGTGGTGCGGCTGTGGGTCGAGCAGCACGACGGCTCAGCCAAGGCGCGCCGCGTGATCACGCTCGGCTCTCCCTTCCACGGCACGACGGTCGCCGCGGCCGGCGCCGCCGCCGGGGCGGGCGCGGGTGCGTGCCCGGCGGCGTGTCAGCAGCTGATTCCCGGGAGCAGCCTGCTAGATCAGCTCGACGCCGGCGCACCGGCCACTGGGCATCCGCCGTGGCTCTCGATCTGGACGCAGCAGGACCAGACGGTCGTTCCGCCGACCTCGGCCCAGTTGCCGGACGCCGTGGGCGTGCCGGTGCAGTCGGTCTGCCCGAGTGAGCAGGTCTCGCATGGTCAGCTGCCGACGGATGCAGCGGTGGTCGGGATGGTGTTGCAGGCGCTCGGCACCGCGCCGCTGGCCGCGCCCGATCCGTCGCAGTGCTCTGCTTTGCGTGCGCTCAGCCGGTGACGTCCTTGGTGGAGAAGTTGGCCCAGGCCAAGCCGAGGAAGACCACCGCGTAGATGGCTTGGATGCCTAACCCGCGGACTACGTTGTGCCAGAGGATCGGGTCGCGGAACAGGTCGATCCAGGCGAGCCAGTAGTTCGTGGGCAGGTACGCCTTCACCGAGCCGGCCGCGTCGAGGGTCGCCAGCACCTCGCTGGTGACGAGCACCGCGAGCGCGCCGAGCGCCGCGCCGAGCGCCGAATCCGTGAGCGTGGAAAGGAAAAGCGCGATCGCCGCGACGCCGAGCATCGAGACCGAGATGTAGCCGATGCCGTAGGCGACGCGCACGATCAACTGGCCGGTGCCGAGCGGCGTCCCGGACAGCGAGGTGGAGACCGTGCCGATCGACACGCCGGTGGTCGCGGACGAGACCGCGCCGGAGGTCGAAGAGGTGGAGACCGGCTTGAGGCCATTGCTGCCAAACGCGAGCACGCCGGTGATATATGAGGTGATGGCGACCAGGATGACGGCGGTCACCACGAAGGACATGGTGCCGATCAGCTTCGCGGTCAGCAGGCGGGTGCGCGCGACCGGCCGGGTGAGCAGGTAGCGCAGCATTCCGGTGCCGGATTCGCCCGCCACCCCGTCACCGGAGAGTACGGCCACTGAGACGGGCAGGAATACCGGCAGCACGATGGCGAGCCCGGCGGCAGGATAGAGCGAGCCGTCGGAGAGCACGGCGGAGAGGAAAGCAGGACCCTGACCTGGTGCTGGAACCAGGTTGGTGACCGCGATGAACACCGCGACGATGATCGGCAGCGCGCACAACAGGATCAGGTTCATCCAGGTGCGCGGGCGGCGCACCATCCGCAGCAGCTCGACGTGGATCACTGCGCCCCCTCCTCGGCGGAAGTCATCTCGTCCGCGGCTGGATGCGGGTGCGGACCGGCCGTGGCGATGGCCGACTGGTCCACCCGATCCGAGCCCGGTTGCGTGGCCTCGACGACCAGATCCTCCAGCGACCGGCGCTCACGTACGAGTTCTGCGACACGCACGCCCTCGCCGACGAGCTGAGCGTTCAGCCGCGCCGGATCCACTCCGCGAACGATCAGCCGGTCGCCGTCCCGGCTCAGCAGCGTTCCGTCGAGCAGCGCCGTGGCACGGTCCGCGTCCGGGGTGCGCAGCAGGATGCGGTCGGTCGGCGCGCGCAGCGTCGCGAGTTCGTCTTGGATCACCAGGCGGCCGCGATCGAGGACACCGATGCGGGTGCACAGCTGCTCGACCTCGCCGAGCAGGTGGCTGGAGAGCAGGACCGTGGTGCCCTCCTTGTTCAGCTCGATCAGCAGGTCCCTGATTTCCCGGATGCCGCGCGGGTCGAGGCCGTTGGTCGGCTCGTCCAGGATCAGCAGCGTGGGCTTGCGCAGCAGCGCGGCGGCCAGGCCGAGGCGCTGGCGCATGCCGAGGGAGTAGGCGCGCACCGGGCGCCGGTCGACTCCGGCGAGACCGACCCGTTCCAGCGCCTCCTCGACCCGCGCGCGCCGCGTTCGCCGTCCGCCGCCGGGTCCCGGTCCTGCCGCGTCGATCAAGGTGAGGTTCGCTCGTCCGGACATGTAGCTGTACGACGCGGGCCCCTCGATCAAGGCCCCGATGCGCGGCAGCACCTGGGCGACGCGGCGTGGCACCGGGCAGCCGTCGATCTCGATCTGCCCGCTGGTCGCGAAGACCAGGCCGAGCAGCATCCGGATCAGCGTGGTCTTGCCGGAGCCGTTCGGTCCGAGCAGGCCGTAGCGGTCGCCTTCGCGCACGCCGAGGTCGACCTGGTCCACCGCGAGGACCGCGCCGTAGCGCTTGGTGAGCTGCCGGGTCTCGATCACGTCAGGGGTTACCTCCGGAGCCTGGGGCCGGGACGGGGCGGCATGCTGCGGGCAGCTGGTCCGGCGGGACCTGGCCCGGCGAGCGTCCTTGCAGCAGCGCCCGGCACCGGTCGAACTGCGTGTCCACGTCGGTGAGCAGGTCGGTCGCCGCCTTGGTCAGCAGGTCCGGGCCGGTCAGTGCGACCAGAAGGAAGATCCGGTCGAACCGGTCGGAGCGCACCAGCAACACGGACAGCAGCGGCGTGCGGATCAATCGTCCGGTGCCGTTCGGGAAGGTGACCGGGGCCGCGCCGGCCTGGGTCGCGGCGGACAGAGCGCTGTCGCCGATCCGGTCGCCGAGGAAGAGCACCGCGAAGGTGGCGAAGCCGGAGCCGTAGCCGGAGACGTCGGCGCTATACCCGTCGAGCACCGGCTTC
The DNA here is from genome assembly GCF_035605935.1 of Actinocrinis sp. Lineage (GTDB taxonomy): Bacteria > Actinomycetota > Actinomycetes > Streptomycetales > Catenulisporaceae > Actinocrinis. Next base: position 8,286 of record NZ_DATNGK010000266.1, read on the forward strand.
GCGGCCTGGCCGGCCAGTTCGGCGGGCAACGGGAAACGGGCGTGCGTGTCGAGAAGGGAGTTGATGTCCGAGGATCTGGCGGTCGCGATCGGCACGCCGTCGGGAAGGTCGAACTGCGCGGCCGAGTCGGCGGGGCGCGCGGAGGAGAAGTCGAGGAAGCGGCTGGTGATCACGGGCGCCGAGGAGGCGCGCCCGTACACCTCCACGTCGAGCGGCACGCCGGTCGCCGGATCGGCCCAGATGTCGACGCGCGCGATCGTGGTGTCCGGGGAGACGGGCCGGATCTCCAGGCCTGGCGCGGAAATCCCGGCCACGTCGCGCGCGGGCAGCGAGACCAGCTTGTCGTTGCCGGCCGCGGTGTGCAGCAGGCGCTGCGCGAGGTTGGGCGGGGTGAGATCGTCGGCGCGCGGCAGCCGGACCACCGGGTCGCCGAGGATCTGGGTGACCTGCCCGGTCTCGAAGTCCCAGGAAAGGGTGCCCACCTGGGTCCCGTAAGTGTCTTGCTCGCCGGTGTCGGTCAGCACGTCGGTGCGCCACTCGTCGGGGGCGGCGAACCAGGTGCGGATTTTGGTCGACCCGCTGAGCAGCGAGCTGATCGTGCCGAGTTGCGGCAGCTGGGGCAGGTTGAGCCGGCCGTCGATCTCAGCATAGCCCTGATATGGGTGGTCGGCGGAGGCGAGCATGCGTGTCCGCAGCGCGGCGGGTGCGATGGCGGCGGTGTGCGCCGGCAGCGCGGAGACGACGCTCGGCAGGGCGCACAGCACGGCGATCGCCACTCCGACGACAGCCCAGCGGCGGTACGTGTCGCGGCGGACAACGCTCACCCGGCCCACGATACGTCCGTTGCCTGAAGATGCGGCCGGTAACAGCATTACGAGGTGAAGACGACGATCAAGGAGGCGGATTCGGCGTGTCCAGCTGTGCGGGACACGCAGCGGAATGTGTCCCGCTGAGTTAGACACAACGTGACCCGCGCGGAGTGCGGTGTCTCGCTCAGCGGGACAAAGCGCGACCTGCACCAGGTGTGTCTCGCTCAATTGGACGGGCAGCCGCCCCAGACTTGGACCGGCCGCCGATCGCCCTCAGTGCCGCCAGCGGGTTCGGGCGACGATGTCCTCCGGGCTGGCGCCCTCGAAAAGCTTGATCTCGGCGCGGCGCACCGTGGCGATCGTGTCGACGAACTCGGGCCCGAACGCCTCGGTGAACACCTCGTCCTTCTCGAACGCCGCGACCGCACCCGCCAACTCGGATGGCAGAGGCCTGATGTCATGCCGGCTGGCCTCCTCGGCCGAGAGCGTCGCCGGGTCGACTTCGATCGGCTCGGGCAGCCTGGTGCCGGAAGCCAGACCCGCACGGCCCGCCGCGAGAAGGCCGGCGATCAGCAGGTAAGGGTTCGCGGCGGCGTCAAAGCTCTTGATCTCCAGGTTCGCCGCGTTCGCGTTGTCGCCGGTCGAACCGGTCACGAAGCGCAGTGCGGCTTCCCGGTTCTCCAGGCCCCAGCAGGCGTACGCGCCGGCCCAGTGTGACGGGATCAGCCGCAGGTAACTGGCCACGGCCGGGGTACCGAGAGCCAGCAGCGCCGGCAGGTGCGCGAGTAAGCCTCCTGCGAAAGCCTCGCCCGGTTCGGTCAGGCCGTAGCGGCCGGATCCGCCTGACATCAGGTTCTGTCCGGCGGCAGGGGTCTCGGTCGAGTCGCCGCTCCACAGGCTCAGGTGTACGTGGCCGCCGTTGCCCACTCCCCCGGCCAGCACCTTCGGCGAGAAGGTCGCGCGCAGGCCGGCTCGGGCGCTGATCGCGCGGATCGTCTCGCGCACCAGGATCAGCGTGTCCGCGGCGCCGACCGGATCCTGCGCGCCGACGGAGACCTCGTACTGCCCCGCCGCGTACTCGGGATGGATCTGGTCGACCGTCAGGCCTTGCCCGATGAGCGCGTTCATCACGTCTCTGACATAGTCGGATTGCTCGGTGAGCCGGGCGAAACCGTACGCGGGACCGGCGCACGCGGGTACGAACTCATCGCCGAGACCGACCGACACGCACCATTCGACCTCGAATGCCGCGCGTACCGAGTAGCCCAGTGCGGCGAGCCGCTCCACTTCGCGCTTGGCGAGGCTGCGCTGGTCGATCGGGTGCACCGTGCCGTCCTGCCGGAACCGGTCGGCCGGCGCCCAGGCCCAGCCCGGCTGCGCGACCAGCGGCGTGAGGCGGTCGAGGTCGAGCATCAGCCGCAGGTCGCCGACCGCGCCGCCGGCGTACTTGGCGACCGCGGCCGAGTCGTCGAGCAGGAACGTATCAAAGCACGGCGATACACCGATCCCCCAGGCCGCCGCGCGCTCGAGCTTCTGCAGCGGCACGGCTTTCACTCGCGTGATGCCGCTGTTGTCGACCCAGGTGACGGCGACACCGCTGACGCCGCGCTCGGCTAGGTCCGCGGCGATCCCGCGCGCCTTTGCCGCGCGCTCGTCACGCTCCGCCTGCTCCACGATCCCCCACCGGCTCATCGCTCATCCTTTCGCCGAACTCTCGGTGATCCGCCGGACCAGTCTGCCCGATCGCTCGGCGACGGGTGAGGTCGCCACAGCTGACGGGGTGATTACGGCGACGCCCTCGCTGGAATTCTTTGTTAAAGATGCCGGGTGCCACTTACCTGTCGTTGCATCACGCGTCACACTGGCCGCAAGTGCACTCGATGGGAGTGAGGAGTCGCATATGCCGACCCAGATCCAGCAGCCCGCGTCCACCGCAGGCCTGCGCCGCACACTCAACGTGTGGCAGGCGGTCGGGCTCTCGGTAGCGCTGATGGCGCCGAGCATGGCCTCGAATATCAACCCTCAGGCAAGCGTTCCGTCAGTCGGCCGCGCGGTGCCGCTGGCGTTCCTGCTCGCGGCCGTCGGCGTGCTGCTGGTCGCCTACGTGTTCGTACGACTGTGCCAGTACTTCAATCATTCCGGATCGGTCTACGCCTTCGTCGGCGCGACCCTCGGCCCGCGCGCCGGAGTGGTAGCCGGCTGGGGCCTGATGGGCACCTACGTCTTCTACGGTGTGACCACCTCGTCGGTGGTCGGGATCTTCGGCACCGACTTCCTGCAGAGCGTCCACGTGTGGGACAACCCGCCGATCCTCGCGCCCTACATCCTGACCGCGGTCGCGCTGGTGCTGTGCTGGCTGCTCACCGTCGTGCCGGTGCGGCGCGGCACGAACATACTGCTCACGGTCGAGGGCGCGACCGTGGCGCTGATCCTGGTCGTCTCCGCGGTGGTGCTGGTCAAGCTGCTGTCGCACAAGACACCCGCCGGGCAGCACTTCACCATGAGCGTGTTCACGGTCCCGCACGGCACCGGGGTCTCCGCGGTCTTCCTCGGCATCGTGTTCGGCTTCCTGTCCTTCGCCGGCTTCGAGGCGGCCGCGACGCTCGGCGAAGAGGCCGCACATCCGCACCGGGACATCCCGCGCGCGATCCTCGGCACGGCGATCTTCGGCGGGATCTTCTTCACCGTGGTGACCGCGATCGAGTCGATGGGCTTCGGCACCGACGCCAAGGGCGTCACCGCGTTCGGCAGCTCAACCTCGCTGATCGGCGACCTCGGCAAGACGTACGTCGGCTCGTGGGTCGGCGACGCCATCACGCTCGGCGCGATGATCAGTGCGTTCGGCTGCTGCCTGGCCTGCACGGTCGGCGGCGCGCGACTGCTGTTCGCGCTCAACCGGGACGGCTTCGGCGAGCGCGGCCTCGGCCGCGTTTCCCACGTCGGCACTCCGGCGCGGGCCGGCAGCGTGGTGGCCGGCATCATGGCCCTGATCATCGGCGCCTCGATCGTGCTGTTCTCGGCGAACCCGGAGGACACCTTCATCTGGGGCGGCACGATCGGCACGCTGATCCTCCTGGTGGCCTACGTTCTGACCACGATCGGCGCAATCTATCTGTTCTTCATACAGCGCAAGATGGCGGTGCCGACCTGGCAGGTCGTCATTCCGATTGCGGCGATCGTGCTCCTCGGCTACACGCTGTACCGCAATGTGATCCCGTATCCGCCCTCTGGCGCGGCTCGCTGGCTGCCGGTGGTCTCGGGCGGCTGGCTGCTGATCGGCATCGTCGCGGTGTTCGCGGCGCCGGCCACGGCACGGCGTATGGGTGTCCAGCTCAGTGAGATGGAGGGCGTCGCGGCGGCCAAGGCTTCCGAGCCGCAGCGGGTGCCGGCCGATAGCGTGGCATTGGAAGGTGGTGCGGGCTGAACGAAACCGAGCCGTCGGGGCTGATCGACCATCACTGCCACGGCGTCATCCGTCGCGACCTCGACCGAACCGGCTTTGAGCTGCTGCTCACCGAGGCCGGTTCGGTCGGGGCGCTGGGCGGTAGCGTCTTCGATTCACAGATCGGCTTCGCGGTACGGCGCTGGTGCGCTCCTCTGCTCGACCTGGAACCGCACGCCGACGCCGACGTCTATTTAGAGCGTCGCGCCGAACTCGGCCACGCGGAGGTCACCGCGCGCTTCCTTCGCTCCGCCGGACTCGACGCGCTGTGCGTGGATACCGGGTTCGAACCGGAAGCGCTGCTCTCGCCCCAACAGCTCGGCGAGATCGCGGGCGCATCATCGTACGAAATCGTCCGGTTGGAGCAGGTCGCGGAGCAGACCGCGCCGATGACGACGGCCGCCGGATTCGCCGATGCGGTCCGGGAGCGGTTGGCTGAGCGGGCGCGCACCGCGGTCGGCTTCAAGTCGATCGCGGCGTACCGGCATGGGTTGCAGCTCGCCGGTGAGCGGCCGAGCGATGCCGAGGTCAGGATCGCAGTAGGTCACTGGCTCACGAGGGAGGAAAGCGCCGACAAGGCGAGCGCGAATGGCGACCCGCGATCACCGCTGCGGCTGACCGAGGAGACCCTGCACCGCTTCCTGGTCTGGTGCGCGGTCGATCTCGGCCTTCCGGTCCAGTTCCACGTCGGCTACGGCGACGCGGACGTGAACCTCGACCGTTGCGATCCGCTGCTGCTCACCGACCTGCTGCGCGCGATCGAGCCGACCGGCGTCCCGGTGCTGCTGCTGCACAACTACCCCTTCCACCGGCAGGCCGGCTTCCTGGCGCAGGTCTTCGGCAACGTCTTTCTCGACGTCGGACTGGCCACGCACAACCTCGGCTACGGCTCGCGCGCGCTGATCGCCGAGGCGCTCGAACTCGCCCCGTTCGGCAAGTTCCTCTACTCCTCCGACGCGTACGGCCTGCCCGAGCTGTATTACCTCGGCGCGGCGTTGTTCCGGCGCGGGCTGGCCGCGTTCCTGAGCGCCGGTATCGAAGCGGACGAATGGTCGGCCGCCGATGCCGCCCGCGTAGCGCGGCTGATCGGCTCGGAAAACGCGAACCGCGTCTACCGGCTGACGCCCGGCCCTATAGTGACCGCGTGACTGATCTGGGAATCGCATACGAGCACGACCCGGCCGACCCGTTCGCCGACTCCCCCGGCCGCCTCGGCGCCACCGCGACCGTCGAGGTCGAGCCGACCCGCATCGGCAAGGTGCACACCGCATACGCGCCGAATCACGACGGCGACCCGGACCCGGGCGAGATCGTGTGGACCTGGGTGCCGTTCGAGGAGCACGACGGGCGCGGCAAGGACCGGCCGGTGCTGATCGTCGCGCGGGAGCACACCGGCACCCTGCTCGCGGTGCAGCTGACCAGTAAGCGGCACGACGGTACGACGGACTTCGTCGACGTCGGCACCGGAGCCTGGGACCGCGAGGGTCGCGAGTCCTGGGTGAACCTGGAGCGCGTGGTGCGGGTGCACGAACGCGGCATGCGACGCGAGTCCTGCGCCATGCACCGCAACTACTTCGACCTGGTCGTCGAACGGCTGCGCGCCCGCTACGGCTGGAGCTGAACGGGCGGGGCGCTACTTGACGACGCGCAGTATGTTGCCCTTGAAGTCGGTCAGCATGTAGCCGCCGGCGCTGTAGTTGTTGTCGATGTAGACGCCGATTCCCGGACCGTCACCGAAGAAGTTGCCTGCGATGATCAGGTACTCGCTGTCGGCGTTGGCGACCTTGAGCCGCTGCTCGGCCTCGGTGAGCAGGGTCGGCACCTTGTTCCAGTTGATCGCCCCGGGATCGAACGCCGCCTCGTCGGAGATCGTTCCTCCCGGGGCGTTCTCCATCTGACCGCCGCGGTAGGTGTAGTCGTCGTATTCGGTCGGATCGCCCGCGGTAAGGACCTCGGCGCTGGCATGGTCGGGGTAAATGTCGAGTTCGACGATCTTGCGGCTACCGACCTGCTGCTTCAGCGCGTTCACCAGGGTGCGGGCGCCTGCTGAAGTCAGAAGGTTGAGTTGCGAGCCCTGGCTGCCGGTATCCGGGGCCTGATCCGTCGCGGAGGCCGAGGCGGTCGCGGCTGCGGCATTCGCGCTGTCAGCGGCTGACGGCGTGCCGGCACCGTGCGTGCCTCCGTTCCCGGTGGAGGCCGACGCGGATTGGTTGTGCAGAGTCCAGACCAGCGCCGCGGACAGGCCTACCACAGCCACACCGGCCACTGAGGCGACGAACGCACCGTTACGGCGCTTACGCGGCATCTGGAGGTGCGGCTGCGAGAGTGGCTGCGACGGCGACGGTAATGGTGATGGCGACACCGGTTGCGACTGCGAGTTCTGCGCCGCGGCGTCGTTCGGGGACCACGCGTTCCAAGATGTCGACTGCTGAGCTAGCGGATGCTCCCGCTGCGCGGCCGCGAGCAGTTGGTCGAGGCGTGCGGCGTCAGGTCGGGCGGCGGGGTCACGTACGAGGAGCGCCGCGAGGATGGGGGCGAGCGGACCGCTCCGGCGGGGTTCCGGCAGCGGAGCGTCGAGCACCGCCGCGATGGTCGCCAGTGTGGTCTCGCGCCGCAGCGGGTTATCGCCCTCGACCGCGACGTACATCAGCATGCCCAGCGACCACAGATCTGAGGCCGGATCGCCCTCGTGGCCGCGGATGCGCTCGGGCGCGATGTACTCGGGCGAGCCGATCAGCGTGCCGGTCGTGGTCAACGCGGTGGACTCGCGCAGGGCGGCGATGCCGAAATCCGTCAGCACCGGCGTTCCATCGGCCCGCAGCAGGACGTTGGCCGGCTTCACGTCGCGGTGCTGGATACCCGCCTCGTGCGCCGCGCGCAGCGCCGCCAGAACACCGCGGCCGACGTGCGCGACCTGCGCGGGCGTGAGCGGTCCGCGCTTGATCCGCTCGTCCAGCGAGCCACCGGACACCAGCTCCATGACAAGCCATGGGTACCGATACTGCACCGAGTCCACGATGTGATGGATCGTCACGACATTCGGGTGGTGTAGCCGCGCGAGTGCGCGAGCCTCCCGAAGGACACGTTCCCGCTGCACGTGCGCCGCGATCGGATCGTCGTCGAAGGTGGCGATCCCGGCGGGACGCACCTCCTTGAGCGCGACCTCGCGCTCAAGCGCCGTGTCCCGAGCGCGCCACACCAGGCCCATACCGCCGCCGCCAAGCCGTTCCAGCAGCTCAAAGCGGCCGTCGATAAGGCCGCGAGCCGGCCCCCCAGCAGTCATGGCCGCACTATACGGGACTATCCGGGCGATGACCCTTCGATCAAGATGTTTGCCGCTGACTGTAATCGAATGAGAGTTTCGCGCTGTGATCGGTGCGGTGATCAGGCGCGATGATCAGGCTCGGTGGTCAGGACACAGTGATCAGGACACAGTGATCAGGACACTGTGACGGTGAAGGCGGCCTCGTGCAGCTTTCCGGCGGTTTCGAACTGGACGAACAGTCTCCAGGTGCCGCTTTCCGGGAACAGCGCCCGCGTCGTGAGCGCGCCCGAGCCGCCGGCCCGGCCGGTGGCCAGCAGGTGGGCGAAAGCGCCGTCACCTTCGCGGAATCCGGTCAGGTGCGCGTATCCGTCGAGGTAGCGGTCGAAGTACGCGACCGGCTTGCCGCCGCTGGTGACGTCGAGCGCCAGTTGGGCGGTGGTTCCCGCCTTCAGCGCGCCGGAAAGCTTGAGCGTGTAGCCGTCGACCGCGACCGACGTAGCCGGGGCGGGAAGTGCCGCCACGGCGTTGGCCCCTGGCCCCGTCACGCTCAACGGAGCTGAGAGGGAGTAGACCAGCGGCGTGCCTTCGCTGGAGTCAGGCGCGGCGAAGGTGACGTAGGTGCGGTACGAGCCGGCCGCCAGTGCAGGCAGGCCGACGGTCCAGGTACCGTCCTGCCGCATCGTCGGGTCGAGTTCCTGGAAGCCGGTGAGGTCCGAGCGGACGAGGTAGAAGGTCACCAGCTTGCTCTCGTACGGCTGATACCGCGTCACGGCGTGGTCGTTCGGGCCGGTGATGTGGAAGTTGAATGCGGCCGGCGTGTTCGCGGACACGGAAGCCGCAGCCGGCAGATATATGTACCCTGAGTAGCTGGCGGCGAGACCGGTACTGGCGGGCGCGGCCTCCGCGAGCGCGGGCGCGGTCGGGATGCCGGCCATGTCGCCCATGTCCATGTCGGACATCTTCTGCGACGAACCTCTATCGGCCGTACCGGTGCTGATTTTCGTCGTCTTCGAGGAGCTGCACGCCGCCGCGGGCAGGACCACCACGGCCAACAGGAACGCGGCCGCGATCCGGCGCGCGAGAAGTGGGTGACGCAACGTGCGGGCTCCCTCTGCTTGCGGTTCGGGTGCTCACGGCGACAGCAATGGCGATGCCGTTGACCGTGCAGCCGTGAGCGGCGTCGCGGCACGGGTCCGCTGGCCGCTCACGGCCGGTTGTGTCAGATTCCTGGTTCGCTGAATCAGGACACGATAGATCACCCGGCGATCACGGTCACGGGCTGGTGCAGGACACGGTTGGCGCAGCGGGCGCGGTCGAACCCGTGTAGTTCGCCGTGAAGCCGAAGGACGTACTCGCCTTCGGTGCCAACTGGCCGTTCCAACTCGCCGATTTCACCGTGGCCAGGGTGCCGGCTTGGGACAGCGTCCCGTTCCAGGCACTGCTGATGGTCTCGCCGTCCGGCAGGTCCCAGCTCGCGGACCAGCTGTTGATCGTGGACGCGTTCGGGTTGGTGATGTTGACCGAGGCCTGGAAACCACCGGGCCAGCTGCTGGTCACCGAGTAGGCCGCGGTGCACGGAACGGAGGGCGGCGGCGGTCCTGAGCCGGGGCCGAGGCCGGTCACCTGGCCGCTGCCACCGTCGAACACCACGTCGGAGCAGCCGTAGAAGGTCTCGGTGCTGTCCGAGCGCGCCCAAATCGAGTAGATGATGTGACGCCCGGTCAGACCGGCCGGCAGCGTGGCGTTCCAGTAGTAGTAGCTACTGGCACTGCCCGCGTTGCCCGTCGAAGGCGGCAGCGTCGCCGTGGAGAACGGCGTCGACTCCAGCTCGGACCAGGTCAGCGGCTTGGTCTGGTCCCAGCCGGCCTTGGTGACGTAGAGCGAGAACGTCCCCGGGTGCGCGGCCCACTTGTTGTACTGGATCTGGATGTTCGCGCCGGCCGTCAGGTGGGTGACCGGCCAGTAGCTGCTGGCCTGGTCGAATCCGGAGAAGTCGTAGTAGTTGCTGTTCCCGCTGCACAGCTTGCCGTCCGGGATCAGCGCGCTGGTCTCGCCGCTGGTGGCGCCGCTTCGGTTGCCGACGGCGAACCAGTTGTACAGCGGCGTGGTGCCGCTGCTGGCGACGGCTGCCTGACAGGCTGGGTTCTGCGGGATGATCTGGCCGGTGGAAGTCAGTCCGTCCTCATAGCAGAAGAAGGTACGACTGCCGGGGATCATCATGGCTCCGTGGGCTGAGGCGGGGGCCGCACTCACGACACTCGCCGTCAGCGCCACCGCCACAGTGCCCCAGAGGCCCCATCTCGTTGTTTTCCTCACATTGCCCACCCTTCTTGGGTCCAGCGAGGTGCATGGTCGTGGCGGAGAGTACCTGCGGGGCGGGAGCGGGTGAACGGCGCGGCGATCTTGACCTCGTTCCGGAAAGCTTTGCCGTAGGTCACGAAGCCGATAAGCGCACGTCAGGATACACAGGAGGCTGATTCAGCAGGTCCCATTCCGGACGAAGCGGATGAAACTTTCCGAGCGGATCGTGAAGCTTTCTCAGCGGCCGTGCACGCAAACCACGGCAACACCCTGATTGTCACTGGTACGGGTGACGTTGCTTGCGGGACCGCGCGGGCGTCTTCTTCAATCCACATGAGGGCCACCGACGAGGAAAGGCGGGCCGCGTGACCCAGCCGTTCGAGCTGCCGGACTTCTACCTCCCATATCCCGCCCGGCTCAACCCGCACCTGGAGGGCGCGCGAACGCACTCGAAGCAGTGGGCGCGCGAGATGGGCATGCTCGAGGGCTCAGGCGTGTGGACCGAGGCCGACCTCGACGCGCACGACTACGGACTGCTCTGCGCGTATACGCACCCTGACGCCTCTGGCGCTGAGCTGGACTTGGTCACCGACTGGTACGTGTGGGTGTTCTTCTTCGACGACCACTTCCTGGAGACCTTCAAGCGCAGCCAGGATCGGGCAGGCGGCAAGGCATACCTGGACCGGCTGCCCGCGTTCATGCCGATGGATCTCGCCGTCGGGATGCCGGAACCGACGAACCCAGTGGAAGCCGGGCTGGCCGACCTGTGGGCGCGGACCGTGCCGAGCATGTCAATGGACTGGCGCGCCCGGTTCGCTGAGAGCACCGAGAACCTGCTCAACGAGTCGCTGTGGGAGCTCTCGAACATCAACGAGGGCCGGATCCCCAACCCGGTCGAGTATATCGAGATGCGGCGCAAGGTCGGCGGCGCGCCGTGGTCGGCCGGGCTGGTCGAGCACGCGGCCGGGGCCGAGGTGCCGGCGGTGATCGCCCGCAGCCGACCGATGAGGGTGCTGCGAGACGCCTTCTCCGACGGCGTCCACCTGCGCAACGACCTGTTCTCGTATGAGCGTGAAACCGGCACCGAGGGCGAGCTGAGCAACGGTGTGCTGGTGCTGGAGACCTTCCTCGGCTATGACACGCAACGCGCCGCCGACGCCGTCAACGATCTGCTGACCTCACGGCTTCAGCAGTTCGAGAACACCGCGCTGACCGAACTGCCGCCGCTGTTCGCCGAGCACGCGCTGGACGCCGTCTCGATCGCGAAGGTGCTCGCGTATATCAAGGGTCTGCAAGACTGGCAGGCGGGCGGCCACGAGTGGCACATGCGGTCAAGCCGCTACATGAACGGCAGCGGCAGCGCGGCCCGCGACGGCGCTGGGCGTGGCAGCACTCGAGCCTCGAACCTGCCACTCCCCTTCGGCCTCACCGAACTGCCGCTGGCTGACCTGGGGCTGGCTGCCGTGGCTCCTCGGCCGCCGATCACCGTGGACAGCGAGGCGTTGCGGGCGCGCGGCTTCACCTTCGCGCCGTACCGGAAAGTCGGGCCGACGCCGCTGCCCGACTTCGAGATGCCGTTCACGCTCCGGCTCAATCCGCACCTGGACGAGGCACGTCGCAGCACCCTGGATTGGGCCCGGCGGATGGGCATGCTGATCCAGCAACCTGGCGAGCCGATGTCAGGAATCTGGGACGAGACGCGACTGTCCGGCTTCGATTTCCCGCTGTGCATGGCGGGGCTCAACCCGGACGGCTCACGGGAGGAGCTGGAACTCGGCGCGCACTGGTTGACCTGGGGCACCTACTGGGATGACCTCGTGCCGGCGGTCTACGGCTCACGCCGGGACTACGCGACCGCGAAAGCAGCCACTGACCGGCTGTCGCTGTTCATGCCGTTGGAATCGGCCGAAACCGCCCGCGGCGCGTCGGCCGCGGCAACGCCGCTGACCGCCCTGGAACGCGGGCTGGCCGATCTGTGGGAGCGCACGGCAGGGCCGATGGATCCTGGCGCCCGCGCCGACTTCCGCGCCGCGATCGAGGACATGCTGGCCGCCGGCTTGTGGGAACTGGCCAATCACATCCAGAACCGCATCCCGGACCCGGTCGACTACCTCGAGATGCGCCGCAAAACCTTCGGCTCCGAGCTGACCGCGAGCCTGGCCAGGCTGCGGCAGTCGAGCCGGGTGCCCCCGGAGGTGTTCCGCGCCGGAACCATGCGCTCGCTGGACAACTCGGCGATGGACTACGCGTGCCTGCTCAACGACCTGTTCTCCTACCAGAAGGAAATCGAGTTCGAAGGCGACCGGCACAACTGCGTGCTGGTGGTGCAGCACTTCCTGGACTGCGGCCGGGACCAGGCGCTCGCCATCGTCGGTGACCTGATGAACTCGCGAATGCACCAGTTCCAGCACGTGATCGCGGCCGAGCTGCCGGTGCTGTGCGACGACTTCGAGCTCGATGACGCAGCGCGCGGCGCGGTAGACGGCTATGTCCGGCAGATGCAGAACTGGCTCTCCGGAATCCTCAACTGGCACCAGGGCTGTGACCGGTACGACGAAGCCGCGCTGCGCGACAGGTACGGCGCGACTGGCACCGTCGAAGCAATGCCCGCCGCGGTCGGCGCCGCATCAGGGTTCGGCCAGTTCCCCGCCTTCCATTCCGCTCGCGTGCCATGCTGAATGCATGAGCGAACGGGGTTCCGTACGAGCTACCGTCGGATTCATCTCAGCCGGTAAGCCCACTCCCAGGCCGGATTCCGGTACGGGACAAGCGAACACGATAAGCAGCATTCTGATCGATCACCTCGGCCAGGATGCCGGGGCGCTCCCGGTCACCTCCGGCAGCTGGCCCGCGTACGAACACGTCAACGTGCAGGGTGGCCTGGACCGGTGGCTGGAGAGCTGGCCCGGGGAATACGAGGTACACGGACTGGCCGGGTTCCGGCACCGGATGTTCGGCTTGGCAGACCTCTGCCAGCCCGGCATGGAGTCGGGAATGGCGCTGGCCGGCGTGCCGGTCAGCGAGCAGCCCTCGGGTCCTGACGGGCAGATGCGCAGCTGTGTGCAATGCGGGCTGTACCTGCTTTCCGACGGCGACCTTCGCATGGTCCTGCTGCTGCGCGGCTCCGATCAGCGCGGCCCGCAGCCCGACGTCAGCCTGGAGATCGCGGCCACCGATCCGGGCGCGGCGCGACAGGCGCTCTCCGAAATCGGTGAACTCGGGTTGCGCCATAGCGTCTACCGCCGCCAGGTCGTCTCCTTCGACCCCGGCGTCTTCGGTCCGCGGCGCGGCGGGCTGCTCGCCTTCCATCAGCGCCCGCAGATGACCCGCGAACAGCTGGTGCTTCCGGACGGCGTGCTGGAAGGCGTCGAGCGGCAGATCCTCGGCGTCGCGCGGCACCGGGAACTGCTGCTCGCGCACGGCCAGCATCTCAAGCGCGGCGTCCTGCTCTACGGCGCGCCCGGCGTCGGCAAGACCCACACCGTGCGCTACTTGATAAGCAGGCTGCCCGAGGTGTCCGTGGTGATCCTCTCGGCCTCGGCGTTGCAGTTCATCCAGCAGGCCTGCACCATCGCCCGTGATCTGCAACCCGCGATGCTCATCATCGAGGACGTAGACCTCATCGGCGAGGAGCGCGGCGCGCATCCCGGCCAGAATCCGCTGCTCTTCCAGCTGCTCAACGAGATGGACGGGCTGCGCGACGACATCGACGTCACGTTCGTGCTGACCACCAACCGCGTCGACGTGCTGGAGCCGGCGCTGGCCAGCCGACCGGGCCGGATCGATCACGCGGTGGAGATCCCGCTCCCCGACGCGGAAGGTCGCCGTGCCCTGATCGAGCTCTACCGCGGCAGCCTGGACCTGAGCCTCGCCAATCCGGACGAGGTGGTCCGGCGCACCGAGGGCGTGACGGCGTCATTTATCAAGGAGCTGCTACGGCGAGCGGCGCTGGTCGCGGTCGAGGAAGCCGAGGAAGCTGAAGGCGGCGGTTCGGCGCAACCGCCGGCACAGGGCAGCTTGCGGGTCACCGACCCGCACCTGCACGCCGCGCTCGACGTCCTGCTCGGTGACGGCAACGCGCTCACCCGGCGACTGCTCGGCGCGGGGGGTGGGGGCGGCCGCGCCGAGTCCGCCTGAGCGCGTGGCGCTCAGGTGCGCGACTTGGTCACCGCCTTGCCCATCGTGGTCTCGACAAAGGTCTTGTCCACCGGCGTGAGCGCGACGATGTAGATCACTGCGACAGTGTTCCCGTTGCGCGCGGCCACGATGTAGCCGTTGCCCTTGATTCCGGTGGAGATCTGGATCGAGAGCGTGAACGAGTACGAACTGTCTCCATAGGCGGGCAGCCCGGTACGCACGATCGAGAACGTGCTCGACCCGTTGGCCCCGCCGTGCGTGTAGGTGGTGCACTTGGACAGCCCGTTGACCAGCGCGGCCCACGACTTCGCCACCTGGGCCGCGTCTCCCGCGGCGATCTGCTCGACCAGGAACGGACCGGCCAGTCCGCCGTTCAGGTCCGCCTCCGCGTGGTCGGTGAGCGGCGCGTTCCAGATCGAGGTGTTGAGCAGCGGGCAGTCGGTCTGCATGGTCGGGTTCGTGGCCGCCGCGTCGATACCCCATCCGGCCGGCAGGTCCGCCGGCGCCAGCAGCTTCGCCGCCAACCCGGTAGCGCTCGGGGCCGTCGAGGGCGCCGTGCCCATGGCTTTCGGGGCTGTCGCTGAGGGCTGCGCGGAACCCGCGGCGCCAGGCGAGCTCGCCGCGGCGGACGACGAGCAGCCGCCCGCAGTCAGCCCGACAAGGGCGGCGGAACTCAAAGCGGCGATGCAGGAGCTGACACTCAAGACGCGCATGCAATCCCCTCGGGATCAGGTGGCGGACGGCACGCAGGTTAGCGGTCACGGAGTGCTCACTACGAGTGTGCGGACCGAACCGTTACAGAATGATATGCCGGGCAAAGCCCGCATCGCGGCCCACCGGATACCGCCGCGAGGACCGTGATACGGCGTCACGGAAGTCCCACGAATCACATTGGCGAATTGATGCCACACTGATCGGTCCGGCACACAGCTCACGGCGCATCAGGTGAGAGACTGAAAGGCAGATCAGGCATCCCCCCAGTCTGATCACGCGGCCGAGGAGCGCGATTACGCGGCTCGGTCGCACCCCCCGGCGTCGCCTTCCCCCAGAGACGCCGGGGGACCTCTTTTCTGGCAAGAGATCGCCAAGCCGCGCACCGATCAGCAGTGCGCGGCGGGTTCTTGTCACCTGGCCGGGCCGCTGGGCGCTCGCCTCGTCAGTCGTCCCAACGGACGTATAAGGACTCGGGCTTGCGGAAGACCAGTCCGCGTGGCGCCGCGGCCAGCCGGTCCGGATCCAGGCGCACATCGGGCAATTCGCGCAGCAGCGTACTGATGGCGACTCTGGTTTCCAGCCGAGCGGCGTGCGCGCCGAGGCAGAAATGCGGACCCTGAGCGAAGGCGAGATTCAGCCTGGCGTTCGGGCGGCGCAGCTCGAAGCGGTCCGGCTCGGTGAACACCGCCGGATCGCGGTTCGCGCCCGCGATCGAAACGGTGACCAGGTCGCCGGCGCTGATCGCAGCGCCGGCCAGTTCGACGT
Organism: Actinocrinis sp.; assembly: GCF_035605935.1. Taxonomy (GTDB): domain Bacteria; phylum Actinomycetota; class Actinomycetes; order Streptomycetales; family Catenulisporaceae; genus Actinocrinis. Next base: position 23,719 of record NZ_DATNGK010000266.1, read on the forward strand.
CGCGCGTCGCATAGCGGTCGACGACTGCTGCCGCGGGTTCCAGCCGCACCGACTCCTCGACCGCGTCCGCGACCAGCGCGGGGTCGGTCCGGACCAGCGCGAGCTGGTCAGGGTGGGACAGCAGGTGCAGCGCGGCGTTGACGATCATCGCCTCGGTCGTCTCGATCCCGCCGAACATCATCACGGCCGCGTTCGAGACCACCTCGGGAAGCTCCAGCCCTGATGCGAGGGCTCGCGGCGCGGCGTTTCCGGCCGCGCCGGCCGCGTCACCCGTGTCGGTGGTGCCGCTTGCCGCGCCCGTGGCCGCGACGACCAGCAGCGCATCGGGATCACCGGTCTGCACGGTGGCGTGCACGCTCTCGGCCAGCCGCGCGAAGGCTTCGGCGCCGCTCGGGCGCGGTTCGAGCCCGGCCGAGATGTCGGAAACCGCGCCGACGATCGCGTCGTACCAGCCCAGGACGGTGGCCGAATCCGTCCCCAGCAAGCCGAGCGATTCAGCGACCACCGCGACGGCGAGCGGGCCGGCTAGGCCGCGCCGCAGCTCGGCGGCTCCGGCCGGTCGTAAGCCCCCAACCAGGCGCGCGGCTTCCTGCTCGATGAACGCGGCGAGCCTGGCTTCCACGTCGCGCGGCCGGAACCGGTCGGCGAAGGGTGCGCGGTGGCGCGCGTGCACCGGTCCGTCGAGGGAGAGCATGCTCGGGCCGACGACGCGGGCGGTCGAGAAGCGCGGGTCGTCCACGGTGAACGTCTCGGCGTCGCGCATGACGGCCACGGCCAGGTCGCGCCGGGTGACCAGCCAGCCGCCCAGGGCCGGGATCCAGGAGACCGGCTCGCTGGCGCGCAGCCGGGCGAGCAGCGGATGCGGGTCGCGCTCGAGTTCGGCGATGGTCGCGGCGGCGCCGACCGGGAACCGGTCGGCGCGTGGCGAACTCATGTGAACAGGCTAACCCCTCTGCCGAGGCGCTGGGGCGTCGGCAAAGGGGTCGGCCGCGGCAGCGCGGTCAGCAGCCGATGCGTGAGGTGCTGAGGGCGACGTCGTCGAACCACAGCGTGTCGTTGCCGTTGCTGTAATTCTCCCAGCCGAGCTTGAGGTCGGTCAGGTTGGGCCGCCAGTTCGCTCCGGAACCGCCGAGCCATTGCGAGTCGATGTCCTGAGTCGGCACGCCGTCTTCGGTCAGGCCGGGCACCAAGGTGCCGTTGTACCAGGTGTAGATCTGGCCGTTGGTCTTGCTCACCGAGAACTCAAGGCACTCCCACGCGCCGGTCGGCACGACCACGCTCTGCGCGACTCCGGCCGGGCTCTGCGCGGGCAGCGTCGCGTCGTCGGACTGCCGGTTCCACATCAGCGCGCCGTTTTGCGCGCCAAGCCGCAGATCGGTGTTGCCGTCGGCGGAGTTGTTCATGGCCAGGAACGTGGTGTGGTTGGTCGGCAGCGGCGCGGTGTGCTTGAACCAGAACCGCACGTACCAGGTCGGCGCGGCGAGCGGCATGTCCGTGGTGTCGTCGGCGAACACGTGGTTGCAGTACGTGCCGACGCCGTCGATCTCCAACGACTTGACTCCGCCGTGCGCCTGCGCGCCGGTAATGGTCGCGGTGCCGCTGCCGGAGCAGTTGAGGTTGTTGATACTCCACCGGCCGGAGGGCACGCTGCCGACGGTCTGGTTCTCGAAGCCGTCGCAGAACACTGTCGCGCTTGAGCAGCCGCCGCCCGAGTTGCCACTGGGGCTGGCGGAGGGACTGGCCGACGGGCTTGTCGAGGGACTGCTCGACGGGCTGGTGCTCGGGGTGGCACTGGGCGTCGGGCTGGCGCTACGACTCGCGCTCGCACTCGCGCTCGGCGACGATGAGGAACCACCCGCGCAGGACACGCCGTTGAGGGCGAAGTCGGTGGGCGTCGCGTTGGTACCGGAGAAGGTCCCCTGGAAGCCGAAGCTCGCGGTGCCGCCGGTCGCGATCGAGCCGTTGTAGGACAGGTTCACCGCTTTGACCGACTGGCCGGTCTGGGTGATCTGCGCGTTCCAGCCCGAAGTGATCTGCTGATTGCCAGCGAAGGTCCAGCTCAACGTCCAGCTGGTCACGGCGGCTGCGGTGTTGGTCAGCGTCACGTTCGCGGTGAACCCGCCTGACCACTGGTTGACCTGATAGGCGACGCTGCATGGACCGGCCGCGGCGCTCACACTGGGCGCCACCGCGACGACACTTGCCGCGACGGCGGCGGTCGCGACGGCCAGGGCGGCATCGCGCAGCCGGCGGGGCCGGCGCGGGAGATAAACCATGGGCGCAGTATTCGGGCGGCCGGCTGAGCCGGGCAACCACGCGGCGCGGGCCGCGAGGAGAGATCGGCGGTGTCCTGCGCGGAGAGGCGCAATCACCGTGATCGACACGGAAAGTTACATATCAGACGGCTGAAGCGCTGCCGGGGGTGAGCCGGAACACGTAGTAGTCCACGCGCACGCCCTCCTTGACCAGATCGCGGTGCGCGAGGACTTCAGTGTGCAGCCGGTGTTCGGCAATCAAGCCGCGTAGATAGCCGAGGTCACCGGAGGAGCCGAAGGCGATCAGCATGCGGCCCTCGGGAGCCAGATACCGGTGCGCCTCGCGGAAGAACGTGGTCATCGCGCGATAGTTCTCGTCGGTGCTGGCCGCCTCGAGTAGATCGCGCGGCGCGAACCAGCGATACGGCGGGTCGAACACGATCAGGTCGAACTCGCCGTCGACCGCGCTGAACACGTCGCTCTCGCGGACCTCGACCCGGTCGGCGACCCCGTTGGCCTCGGCATTCTCGCGCGCCGCCGCGATCGCGACCGGGTTGATGTCCACCGCGAGCACCCTGCGCGCCGTGCCGGCCGCGAGGATCGCGTTGACGCCGCTGCCTGTGCCCATGTCGAGCACCCGATCCTCTTCCCTGACCTCGGCGAGCACCACATTGCCCAGAAGCTCGTGCATACCCGTGATCGGCATCACCTCGGGTGGAACGATCAGGGTCCGGCCGAGATAGTCGAAGGTCTGGCCGCCCGCTCCCTCGGCCTTCATCGCCTGATACGCGCTCAGGTGCCAGGCCCGGATGCGCTCTACCTGGTCAGCGGAGACGGTGGGGACGAAATCGGTCACCGCCGCAGCTTAGGGCGACCGAGGAATGGGGGGCGGATCAGCGAGCGGGTCGAGGGCCGAGTCTGGCAAGGCGGAGGAGGTAGGCGCAGCGGTGTTCTGCGTCGACCGACGACAACGCAGCCAGGCGAAGGCCATCGGCACGAGAGCCCGGCCCCCATTCCTCGGTCGCCCTTAGGGTGGTATCCGGCGTGTCGCGACGGATAATCCGTTCAGGGCGGTGCGCTCAAGTAAGGCTCGGAAGGAAAACAGGTGTCACAGGCGCAAGACGGCCCAGTCAGCTGGGACCGTGAAGACCGGCTCGCGGAGGCGGTCGCCGAGCTCTCGCAGACCTGCGATGAGCTCGTCGGGCTGTCCACCGCGCTCTCGGCCATCGACCGGCAGGACCGGCTCGGGGATTCCGGCAGGTCCGTGGGGCGGCACGTGCTCGACGTGCTGACCAAGACCCGCCGCGAGCTATCAAAGCTGCGGTGCGTCGTGGAGGCCAGGGCGCTGGAGAACCTGGTCGTGCTCGCCCGGCTCGAAGTGCGCCGCCTGCACGAGATCACCCGCGGCGCGCGGCTGGAGTACAGCGATTTCAAGACCCTCAGCGCCCAAGGCGCGACGCGGGAAGCGGTCGAGGACCTCGTGCACCGGCCGGAAGCGATCACGCACGCGCAGAGCTATGTGGACTACGGGCACCGGGTGATCGAGCCGATGCTGCAACGGTTGCTGGACGAGACCAGCGCCAAGTACGACGACCTGGCCGTCGCCACGGCGGAGGGTGACGCGATGCCGGACCCGTCGCTGCTGTTCGAGCTGCGCGAGTACATCGTCGGTTTGCGCGACGCGCAGGAGCCGGATCATCTGACGAACCTGCTGTGACACGGCATCCGTGCCCCAGGCGGTGCCTGGCGCGCGCGAGTTTTCCGCGGATCGGACCGTTTGGGTCAGGCTCAGGGGGTACTGCGGGGCGGACCCTGGAGACGGACAGTGAGGAGAAACCCCGTGCTCGCAGTTACCCAAACGGCCGTGGGCGTCATCCACGACCTGACCACCCAGCCGGGCCTGCCCGACGGGACCGGCCTGCGGATTGCCCCGCAGCCCGCGGACAACGGCGAAGGCCCCGCCTTCGCGCTCTCGTTGACGCAGACCCCGCAAGTGGCGGACGAGGTCATCGAGACCCCGGACGCGCGGATCTACCTGGAGCCCGCGGTATCGCAGCTGCTCGACGACAAGGTGCTCGACGCGCGGATCGACGAGCAGGGCGAGATCGCCTTCATGATCTCGCAGCAGCCGCCGCAAAGCGTGTAGCGCACTCAGAGCGGCAGTCCGCGTGGGCCTGAGGCGTCTGACGCGGACTCATCTTGAGACGGGACTGTCGGTCTTCGGCGTCGGCTTGGTCAGGTGCGTGTCACTTGACGCCGGCGGCGGAGACCGACAGCGCGTCTTTGGTCAGCGCCTGCTGATCCGCCAGCGCGATCGTCAGTTCCCCGGCCGCGGTCGGATGGAACGGCGCGGCGTCTTTGAGCCCTTGCACGTAGGACTGGCTGCTGCACAGTTCGTGACCGGCAAAGCTCGGGCGCACCGTGATGAATCCGAAGGTCTGGGCGCCATCCGCGAGCACCGTGTTGAGTGTCGTCAGACGTGATGAGAGCACCTTCGTCTTCGCGGGCGTGAAGCCGACGCTGCTCAGGCAGCTCAGGTTCGGCCCCAACGGGTCGAAGTATGTGTTGACCAGAACGCGCGGATGCTGCGGCAACGTGGCCAGGTCGTGCAGCATCTCGTAGTACGCGCGAGTGAAATCGTGCAGGTTGCTCTGGAAGTAGGCGGTGGACGCCTGGTCGTCGCAGGCGGCGGCCATCACGCACAGCGCCTCGGTGGCGACCCACTTCAGATCGTTCGCGCCGATGCTCACCACGACCACCGAAGCGTGGTCCGCCTGCTCCAGAACGCCGATCTGCGGCGGTACGGTCAGCCCGCCGGTCAGCTGCGGGCCGAGAACACCCTCGCTCACGGTCGCGCCGCTGCACGCCAGATTCAGCACGTTCCAGCCGTTGGCTTGGGCCAAGTCCGCCGCATAGGAGTCGGCGCTGCGGCCACAGGCCTTGTCCAGCGCCGAGGCGTGTGCGACCGGCGGGTTGCCGATCGCGGCCGCGGTCGAGTCGCCGATGACGACGGCCTGCACGCCCGGAAGGTGCGCACCGGCCGCATTCGGGGCGGCCGGGCCGAGCGCGCTGTCACCGACCAGATCGCTGAGCGACTTGACCTGCCGCAACGTGCTGGGCGCCCCGGTGGCGAAGGCGGCGACCGCGCCGACGTTCGCCGCGACCGCGACCAGCGTCCCGGTCACCACGACCTTGAGCATTCTGCGGTGGGTGTAGTGGCGCAGGCCCGAGAAGGCGAGCAGCAACAGGACCGCGAACCCGGCCGTTACCGCCGTCTGCCAGAGGAAGTAGTGCTCCCAGCCGCTGACCAGGCTCGCGGCCAGCCGGCTTTGCGCGCTGGCGCCGCCGTGGTCCGCGGAGGTCTGCACGAACTGGGTGAGCTGGCTGTCGATGGTGATGTGGGTGAGTTCGAGCTTCGGCCGGATCAGGCCGCTGAACTCCAGGGTCGTGGGCACGGACTGGCCGAAGAGGTCCATTTCGCCCGGACCGGACAAAGCCAGGTGCGGTGAGGTCGCGCCGACCTTCAGGGTCTGGCCCGCGGCCGAGACCGACTGTGCGGGCGTCACCAGCAACGCCAGCCAGGCCGCCACCGCGGCGACGAGCAGCAGGGCGAGGGAGACGGTGGTGGCGCGGCGGGTGCGGCCCCAGAACCCGCGGCTGCGCAGGATGCGGCTGACGAGGTTGGCTGGAGGCCGTTCGAAGATGCGCCGCGAGAGGTTGCTGTGGCTCAAGAGACTCCGGTTCACACACGAATCAGCACAGGACGCTCATCATCTCATAGGACGATCCAAAAGCGGACTATTGTGCGAAGCTCGCCGCGCTGCTCGCGCTTCCACTGCCCGCCGCCCCGGCGGCCTGCCGGCCCGATCTCTCGGCCACAATGGACCAATGTCGATCTCCGCCGGAGCCTCCGCAGCAAGCCGCGCGGCCGCCGCAGGCTCGTCCTCCGCGCCAGCGGGCACCGTGCGCCGTGGCGAGGGCTCGCCCTACGTCGATCTCGATCGAGCGGCCTGGAGCGCGTTAGGCGAACGCACGCCCTTGCCGCTCACCGCAATTGAGGTCGAGCAGTTACGCGGTTTGGGCGACATGATCGACCTGGACGAGGTACGGGAGATGTACCTTCCGATCTCCCGGCTGCTCAACCTCTACGTCGCCGCAGTACACGGTCTGCGCGGTGCCTTGGACACGTTCCTCGGTGCGGGCACGGACGAGAAAGACGACGACGGCGACGCGGCGAGCCGCACGCCCTTCGTCATCGGGATCGCGGGCAGCGTCGCGGTCGGCAAGTCGACCACCGCACGCCTGCTCCAGGCGTTGCTGGCGCGTTGGCCGGAGCACCCGCGCGTGGAACTAGTGACCACCGACGGCTTCCTGTTCCCCAACGCCGAACTGGAGCGGCGTGGCCTGATGGCGCGTAAGGGCTTCCCCGAGTCCTACGACCGCCGGGCGCTGACCCGCTTCGTGGCTGACGTGAAGTCAGGCAGGCCGGAGGTCAGCGCGCCGGTGTACTCGCACCTGGTGTATGACATCGTGCCCGACGAGCGGCTGACGGTGCGCCGCCCGGACATCCTCATCGTCGAGGGTCTCAATGTGCTGCAACCAGCTGCCCTCGGCACCGACGGCCGCATCCGCATGGGCCTGGCCGACTACTTCGACTTCAGCATCTACGTCGACGCGCGCACCGATGACATCGAACGCTGGTACCTCGACCGGTTCGCGCAGCTGCGCGCCACCGCGTTCACCGACCCTGACTCGTACTTCCGCCGCTTCGCCGCGCTCTCCGAGCAGGAGGCCTTGGCGCAGGCGCGCACCTTCTGGCAGCGCATCAACCTGCCGAATCTTGTGGAGAACGTGCTGCCGACCCGGCGGCGCGCGACGCTCGTGCTGCGTAAGGGGCCTGATCACAGTATCGAACGAGTGTGGCTGCGCAAGCTGTGAGCTGATCCGTTTCGAATCGCGGTCGCGGGTAGGCGGGAGCAAATACAGAAAAAGGACCGCGATTGTGGAAGAAGGGACCATGCAGACGAAGATCGCCGACGTGATGAGCCCCGTCCCGGTGACGCTGCCGCTGACCGCCCCGATGCGCTCCGCCGCCACGCTGATGCGGGACACGAACATCGGCGCCGTGCTGGTGGTGGACGGAGACGAGCTGCTCGGCATCGTCACCGACCGCGACCTGGTGGTGCGCGGGATGGCCGAGGGCGCCGACCCGGACATCGCGTCGATCGCCGAGGTGACCACCGCCTCCCCGATCACCCTGGCGCCGGACGACGACCCAGCCGAGGCGGCCGCCCTCATGCGCCGGCACGGCATCCGGCGCGTCCCGGTAGTGGATCGGGGCACCGCGGTCGGCATCGTGTCGCTGGGTGACCTGGCCAAGGACCGGGACGACACCTCGGTGCTCGCCGACATCAGTGCGCAACCGCCGACCGGCTGACGGGTGCGGCGCAGTCGGCCGCTACCCGCGCGCAACGTATCGGCGGCGTGACACAACCTGTGTCACGCCGCCGATTCGTGTGCCGGTGACTGTGAACTGCGAGCCGCCCTGTTGTCCAGTTCAACTGGACACCGCTGGTCAGCCCGCGAGCGCGCTCGGCACGTCATCGCGCATCTGGAGATAGCCGGCCGCGCCGGCCAGGTCCAGCACGCGCTGCACCGCCTGCTGCGGAGCGACGATCCGGAACACCGCGCCCTCGCTCTCCGCACGCTTGTGCGCCTGCAGCAGGATCCGCAGGCCGCTGGAATCGAGGAACGTCATATCCGTCCCGTCCAGCACCACGAGCGTGCCGGGAAGCAGCAGCGGCTCGAGCGTCTCCCACAGCTGATCCGCGGCCGCCAGGTCCAGCTCGCCGCGCGCGGTCACCACCCGGCCGCCTTCTTCGGCTGGCCCGACGCCGACCTCGAAACGCTCCATGGAAGCTCCATTATATTGCTGTAAGAGTCCTGTTGCCCCTTCGGTCCCACCTTATCGCTGATTCGGACGCATGCGAAGGGAGCCCGGACTATGCCCGGGCTCCCGACTCGCAAACGCCTCCCGCCAGCTGAGTCGAACGAACCTTCCCTAGCCGGACTGCGCGGTCCCGGTGGGCCGGATGGTCGGCGTGCGCGTCGTGATGGCGGTGGACGCCGCCGCCGTCGCCTGCCGCACCAGCGAGAGCGGGCGGGCGATGCTCTCCAGCGACTGGCGTTCCGCCGCGATGCCGAGCGCCAGTTCGACCAGCCCGCCGACGACCATCACCGCGGCGCCGATCAGATAGCCGATGAACAGCATGTTCCGGTTGGAGCCGTTGCCGATCAGGTGGCCGTAGAAGACCGGGCCGAGAGCGCCGAAGCACTGCGCGATGGCGAAGAAGACCGCGATGGCCTGCGCCCGCACCTCCAGCGGGAAGATCTCGCTGACCGTCAGATACGCGGCGCTCGCCCCGCTCGAGGCGAAGAAGAAGATGACGCACCAGGCGATCGTCTGCGTCGTCGCGGTGAGCACGCCGGAGCGGAACAGCTCCGCGGTGATGGCCAGCAGCACGCCGGAGAGCAGGTAGGTCGCGCTGATCATCTGCTTGCGTCCGATGGTGTCGAACAGCCGCCCGATGGTCAGCGGCCCGGCCAGGTTCCCGACCGCGAAGGCGATGAGGAACCAGGGCGCCGCATTCGCCGCGACCCCGTAGAACTTGGTCAGCACCAGCGTGTAGGTGAAGAAAATCGCGTTGTACAGGAAGGACTGACTGATCATCAGACTCGCGCCGAGTACCGAACGCTTCGGGTACTCGGAGAACAGGACTTTGACAAGCGCGAGGTATCCGGTGCGCTCGACCGGCTCGATCTCCATGAGCCGGTCCTGCGGCACCCGCTCCAACTGCCCGCCGCGGCGCGCGACCTCGTCCTCGATCGCGCGGATCGACGCCTCAGCCTCGGCCTCCCGGCCGTGCATCACCAGCCAGCGCGGGCTCTCCGGCAGGTTGCGCCGCACGAAGATCACCACGACCGCCAGCACCGGACCGACCAGGAAGCCGAGCCGCCAGCCGACGCTCTCGGAAAGCACGTTCAGCAGGAACAGCGAAGCGAGCGTGCCGAGGATCGCGCCGCCCCAGTAGGTTCCGTTGACCGCGATGTCGACCCGGCCGCGGTGCCTGGCCGGGATCATCTCGTCGATCGCGGAGTTGATCGCGGCGTACTCGCCGCCGATGCCGGTACCGGCGATGAACCGGGTGAGGTACAGGAAGCCGACCCAAGCCCAGCCCGACCCGAGCGTCAACGCGGTCAGGCCGCTGCCGACGAGGTAGACGGCCAGCGTCACCATGAACAGGTTGCGCCGGCCCAGCTTGTCGGAGAGACGGCCGAAGCCGAGCGCACCGACGACCTCGCCGGCCAGGTACACCGTCGCGATCGCGCCGACCGCGGTCGACGACATGCCGAGGGTCTGCTTCGTACTGAGCACGCCCGCGACCGCGCTGGCCACGGTGATCTCCAGACCGTCCAGGACCCACGCCACACCCAGCGCAATCACGAGCCGGGTGTGGAAACGAGACCAGGGCAGCCGGTCGATCCTGGCTGGGATCAGCGTTCGGATCCGCGCTGGTTGCGAGGGTGAGCCGTCAACATCGATGGCCGACATACGTACCTCCATTCGAAACCCCGGTGCCGGATAACCGGCGCAGCGGTGGGGCAAACGGCGGTGTCGCACTGCGTGATCGAGCCCCGCGTAAGAACCGGTCGGCCGGGTACTCGGCGCTATCGGTTCCGCGAGACGGAACTCGTATCCGGACTTAGGGAGAGCCATGTCGATCGGGGCGAGCATCACGGTGGTCGCAGTCGGCGCGATTCTCAGCTTCGCCACGCACGTGCACAGCTCGGGCTTCAGTGTGATCGCGATGGGCGGGGTGCTCATGGTGGTCGGCATCGTCGCGCTGTGCCTTCAGATCGCGGCCTTGCACCGGCAGCGCCAGATGACCGCGGCGGAGGTCCAGCCGCCGGAGCGGACCGTCGTCGTGCGGCCGCCGTCGGAGTACTAAGCCGAGGGAGTACTGAGCCGCCGACAACGTAACGCAGGACACCTGGTTGCAGCGCATTTTCCACCGCCGACGGGGTACACAAGACCGACAAACACGCACGTTGCAGTCAGTGCGGAGGCGGGCTATGGATGGAAGACGGCTCTCGGTGCGCGAGCAGCGCATTCTCGCGGAGATCGAGACGGTACTGCGCCGGGACCGGAAGCTCGACGAGCGACTGCGCGATCTTCGTTTGCCCCTCAGACTCAGGCTGCTGTCGGTCCAACGCAGGCTGCGCGGTGCAGAATTAAGCCTCTTGATACCAACGACGCTGCTCCTCGCGCTCGCCGCCGGGCGCACCGGGACTCACGCCGTGGTGATAGCGGCCTGTTGCGTCGGTGCGATGACTGTATTCCTCCTCTACGGCGCGGTGCGCGGTCGCCTGGAGCGACGCCGCAGGGAGCGATGGGGCACGAGCAGGTCCCGGATGACTTTCCCGGAGTAATAGCTTCACCGGAGTCGTAGCCGCGTCGGCCGGACGCTGAAGATGAGCGCCGCTCACGTGCGGGGTGATTGTGCGGCCCCGTATTCGTGGTCTGCGGCAACTTTCAGCTGCTTTCACGTGAGCGTCACGTCAATGTCGTTTGCTAGCTGCGGTAACGCAGTGTGATTGGTTGGTTACCTACGCTCACCGCCGCCGCGCACTACCGTCCTGACTCGATCGAACGAGCCACGCTCAGTTTCGACGAAGAGGCCACAGGCGGCACTGAAACGGGGATCCCCGAGCGCGGGTGCGACCGACGGGTCGGCGGGACGGTCGCACCCGCCCGGGATGGAAACGGCGGCGCGAGAGGCGTTAGTCGGTGACCGTGCCGGACAGGCGCTGCACCTCCGCGGTCAGCTGGTTGGCCGCCATCGCGGAAATCCGTTCCTTGCCCACCAGCTGGCCCAGCCTGCCGTCGAACTTCGCGATCTTGTTGCGGATCTCCTGCAGATGCGCGGCGCCGCCGTTGCGCTGCGCCGAGACCACCGAGTTCTCGATGTCGATGATCGAGTTCTGCAGGTCGCCGCCGCTCGTCGGATCGAGCGTGGCCGGGCCGGCCGCGACGAAGGTACGGATCTGGGCGCGCACCGCCTCCAGGTAGCGGATCGGGTCGGCGGAGGCCGCCGCGGTTATCGAAGGCGCCGCGCCACCACTCATCCGGGGCATCGGGGCACTAGCGGCTGCGGTGGGCCCGGCAGTGGGCAGCGACGGGTTCGGCATCTGGTCCGTCACCCGCGGCCCAGCGGAGATCGTGCCCGTGGCCGCGCGGCTGGTGGTGAGCACCAGCGCGACCGCTCCGACGGCCAGCAGCACGACGAGCGCCGCCATACCGAGGATCATCCGACGCGGCCCTCGCCTGCCGTCGCGATCACCTTGGTCGCGCCGCCTGCCCGTCTCGGGCTCGCCGCGCGGCCGCATCCTGCCGTCGAAGGCCGCGGTCGACTCCCCGCTCGCCGAGCCGGAGGGGTCCCCCGAGCGCCCCGACCGCCGCGAACCGTAGCCGCCGACCTCGCCGAGGTCTGCTTCGTCGTCCTCGTCGAATGCGTTGGACAGCATCGTGTTCTCGCCGGGCGGCGGCGACACGGCGCTGAACTGTCCGGCGGCCGGATAGGCCGACGCGCCCTGATACGGCACGGCGGCGCGAGGGTCCTGGCCGCCGCGCGGGTCTTGCACCGCCTCGAACGCGGAAATCGAACGGCGGCCGATGTACTCGTCGCCGAGTGGCAACCCGGCCGCCGCGGCGAGGCCGGACAGCGTCGTGAGCGCCTGGGCCGCGTTGGGCCGGAAGGCGGGATTCTTCGACAGGCAGGCGTGGCAGAACTCCACGACGCGCGCGGGCAGCCCCGGAACGTCGATCGGCGGCGGCGGATCGTAGAGCTGCGACTCGAAGATCTCGGTGATGTCTTTGCTCTGATACGGCGGATGGCCGGTCAGCGCCCAGAACAGCACGCAGCCCAGCGCGTAGATATCCGAGGCCGGCTTAGCTCGCTGCCCGCGCACTTGCTCCGGAGCCATGCACAGCGGCGTGCCGACGGTCAGGTTGCCGGTCAGATCGCCGTCGCCGGCCCCGCGCGCGATACCGAAGTCCAGCAGCTTCGCGCCGTCCGGCACCAGCATCACGTTCGCCGGCTTCACGTCCCGGTGCACGATCCCGGCATGGTGCGCGGCCAGCAGCGCGTCGGCGATCTGCGCGCACACGGACACCGCTTCGGCCCACGGCAACGGCCCTTCCTTCAGCCGCCGGGCCAGGCTGGTGCCGGTGAGCAGTTCGGTGACCAGGACCGGCACCGTGCTGCCGTCCGGGCGCGGGCTCTCCAGGTAGTCGTGGATCGCGCAGATGCGCGGGTGGGCCAGGCGGGCGAGCGCCCTGGCCTCGCGGCGCAGCCGCTCGCGCTCGGTCGGGTCGTTCACCGCGGCGCCGCGCAGCAGTTTGACGGCGACCGGTCGGTCCTGGGAGGTGTCGACGGCCTCCCACACGGTCGCGCTGCCGCCACTGCCGAGCGGCCTGACCAACAGGTAGCGGCCGGCGAGCAGCGTGCCGGGTATCGCGGGCTCCATATCCCGGATTATTGCGCCGCTCGCGGGGTGCTGGCCGAAACCATGACAGAACTGATGCCCAGTTAAGCGGTTCGTAAGGACCCGGAACGCGACAGCCGGATGGTGACGAGCCGTCACCACCCGGCCGTGGGCCTTAGCCGCCGCGCGATCTACAAGTCGAACTCGCCCTTCTTGACCCCGTCCACGAAGGCATTCCACTCGGCGTGCGTGTAGACGTGCACCGGACCGGCGCCCGCGTCCTTGGTGTCCCGCACCCTCACGGCGTGGTCGGTGACCATGACCTCCACGCACTGGCCGCCGTTGCCGCCGCTTGCGCTCGCCTTGCGCCACACATTGCGTTCCATCAGTGGGTTTCTCTGATCCTCTGCTCGATTATCCGGACAGTCTCCTCCGGCGTGAGCGCCGCGCTGCGCACCCGCTCAAGCGCTCTGCGCGCCTGGCGGACCTCCAGCGGACCGTCGTGCACGACGGTCGAGAAGATCGATTCCGAGCTCGCCACGGCCGGCCCGCCACCGCCGCCGAACTCGTAGATGTCCAGCGGCATCCGGGTCACCGGACTGGTCGCCGGGATGCTGCGGAGCACCACGTTGGGCAGCTCTGCCAGCTCTCGAAGGTGCTTGAGCTGCTCGTTGAGCACACTGACACCGCCGAAGGGGGTACCCAGGACGCTGTCCTGAAGGATCACGTCGACGAGCAACGGTTCGGGTTCGAACAGGCGGCGCTGGCGCAGCAGGCGCACTTCGACGTGTATGTCCACATGATCCGGATCGCGGATCAGCGCACTGGTCTCGAAGAGGCCCCGCATGTAGCCCTCGGTCTGCAGGAGGCCGTGGACCACGGAGTTGTGCAGCGCCAGCAGGCGCGTCGCGTCGTTCTCGTAGCCGAGGAGGGTGTAGTACGGCTCGTTGATCCAGGGTCTGAAGCGTTCCCACCAGCTGTCCGTGCGGCTTTCCCGGGCCATGGTGCACAGCCGCTCGGCGTCCGTGTCGGAGAGCTTGTAGTGCTTTGCCAGCCGGATGACGTCCATCGGGTCGATCTTGTTCTCGGCCCGCTCGATCCGGCCCACCTTGGTGTGCGCCCAACCCAGCGCCTCGCCGACCTCGCGCGTGGTGTGCCCCCGCTCTTCGCGCAGTTCCAGCAGTTCCCGGCCCAGCTGCCGTTGCAGCCAGCTCGCTTGGAACGCCATCGGGAACCCCAACCAGCAAAGAGTAAAGAGTTGGTAAAGCCACACGTCGTTGCTTGCACCGGAGCACGCTCCGGTGCATCGTCAGTTTAGTAACTTAGCGTAAAGGCATCCTCACCGTCTGACGAGATGTTAGCGCCCCGCACTCGCACACGGCGGATGCACAGCGCATCGGATCTGCACATGTTAAGCGCCGGGTTGTCGCCACGTCGGTAACTCGCGCCTCATCTCTATCTCAGGATTCGGCATGACGCTCCCCCGCGATGCGTGCGACTGCAAGACCTTCGCGGATTTGACGCTCACCATCCGTGACAGCGGATCGGCGACCGTCCTCGAGCTTTCGGGGGAGTTCGACGCATACACGGCGTACGAGCTACGCCGCTATCTCGCGCTGTATCCGCCAAGCCGGTTCGTGCATGTGGTGATGGACCTGCGGCGGCTCGGTTTCATCGACTCGGCCGGCATCGCCGTGATCGTGGCGCTGGGCAAGCAGGCCACCGCCCGGGCCGGCACCCTGCGGCTGGTGATCCCGGAAAGCCACCTGCTGGTCAAGCTGCGGCGGATGGGCCTGGTCAAGCTCTGGCCCATTCACGCCGACGTCGAATCAGCGCTCGAGGCCGTAAAACGCATCGAGACGGAGTCCGAGCGCGCACTCATTCGGCGTTCAGTGAGGTTTTAGCCACATCCCGTCCGCGCTGTGCATTCATCTTCCCAGTTAGGGGTACTGGAAGCCGCCGAGACCCGATTAAGGTCCCGGCGCGCGCACCGTACTATCTAGTAAGGTGAGGCTTACCTACTGGAGCTGAAGCTGGGAGGCTCGATGGACGGACGGCGGCGCGCGGTGCCCGGTTTCGAGCGCGCGGACGTCCAAGACGCCCCGGCCCTGCCCTTCCGGCCACGCCACCGAGCCGAGATGGCATCTGACACGCAGGAGGTCGCAGCCGGCGAGTTTCGCGAGGTGCTGGGCAACTTCGCCACCGGGGTCACCGTCATCACCACGCTGGACGGTCCGCGGCCCATCGGCTTTACCTGCCAGGCGTTCAATTCGCTCTCGCTCGACCCGCCGATGGTCTCCTTCTCCGTCGCGCGTGCCTCGAGCAGCCGCCCGCGGATACTCGCCGCCGGCCGGTTCTGTGTGAACGTGCTGGCCTTCGACCAGCACTCGCTGTGCGCCCGGTTCGCCACCCGCGAGGTCGACCGCTTCCTCGGCGTCGACTGGTGGCGCTCGCCCGGCGGCAACCCGGTGCTTGACGGTTCGCTGGCCTGGATCGACTGCACGGTCGAGGCGGAGTACCCGGCCGGGGATCACACGATCGTGGTCGGTAACGTGCGCTCGCTCGCGGTGCAGCGAGAGGCGGCCCCGCTGGTCTATCACCGCGGCGCGTTCGCCAATTGCTTCCCGGTCGCGGGTAACGGCGCGCTGCCGCGAGTCTGCTGATCAGACGGCTGATATCACAGCTGATAGCACGGCTGGCGAGACGAAGCCGTCCGCGCCTTGGATGACCATCCACGACGCGGACGGGCAGTCCTGCTCTGTGCCTCGGTGACCGGGGAGCGACCCCGGCCACAACCATCCGACGATTACAGACGCGAATGGCCGCCGATCGGATGCAGCCTTGAACCCTTACGTCTACCGTCACGTGTTGAACAGTGACTGTGACGGACGGTGAGGCAATGATCAAGTACGGACAGGTGGGGTCGCGTCCCGAGACGGGGAGGCAGGCTCTGCTGCGCGTGCTGACTGCCGCCGGACTGGCCGTGGACGCGTACGTGCACGCGGACCTGGCCTCGGCCTACGATCCGGTACGCAAAAGCATCAGCCAGGGGGACCTGTTCCGCATCGAGGCCGGCGCGTCCGCGCTCGCCGCGCTGCTCATCCTGCTGAGCGCGCATCGCCTCGTGTGGGCGTTCGCGTTCGTCGTCGCGGCCAGCGGGGTCGGGGCGCTCCTGCTGTACCGCTATGTCAATGTCGGCACCCTGGGTCCGCTGCCGAACATGTACGAGCCCTTGTGGTTCCCGAAGAAGACCGCCGCGACGATCGCCGAGGCCGTCGCGACGGTGACCGCGCTGGCCGGTCTCGCGCAGGCCTCCGTGCGGCAACCTCGCAGCAGACGGCTGGCAGCTTAGCCGGACCGCTCTCAGGGCTCGCCTCGCTCTTAGAACTCTCCGCGGCGCTCGGTCAGGTGGTAGGCCTGGGCGTGCCGGCCGGCCTCGTGGAAGGCCGCGCGTAGATCCATGAAGTCGTCGCGGCGCGCGGCCCGGGTCAGCATCAAGTCCGCCTCAGCGTCGCAGCCGCGCGTCGCCAGGTTCGAGGCGAGCACGACCAGATCAGCGGGCGGCATGCTGGCGCCGAGGTGTTCCAGGTAGCGGTCCGTCTGGTCGGAGGCGCGCACCTGTCGCAGCGTGGCCAGGACGCGGCTGGGATCGGTACGCGTAGCCAGCGCGGTGATCAACAGCTCCCCAGCGGCTTGCGCTCCCTGCCGCGTCTCCGCGAGCAGCGCCATCGCCTCGACCGCCTCGATCGCGGTGGCCTGTGCGGCGAAGCTGTCGAGCAAACTGGCGGCGTCCTGATGCCGGCCAGCCTGAGTGAGCGCGAGCACCGCGGCGCACATCTGGTGCGGGGCGCCGCGGCCGAGGGCGGCGAAGAGCAGATCAGCCTCCTCATCCCGCTTGGCGGTTCGCAGCACACTGACGGCGTCGATGAACTCCTGCGGCGAGCGGGCACGCAGCTGCGGATCGAGCAGCGCCGCGGTCGAGCCTGACGTGGCGAGGGCGACCAGCGACCCGGCGATGTCCACCAGCGGCCTGCTGGCGACGCCGTCGAGCACCCGAGCCGTGTCCTGCTCGCTGCCGGCCTCCCACAGCTCTCGGGCCACCGCCCCGGCCAACTCGGCGGGACCCTTGGCGGCGAGCGTCAGGACGTGGTCCGCGTCCGCTTCCCGCTCGGCTGCGCGCAACGCCTCGAGCAGGCCGACGACATAACCGGGTCTGCCGCCGAGCACGCCGAGGATGAGCTTGTCGGCGTTGGCGGCCTCGCGGTGCCGCCGCAGCACGTCGATGTAGCCGACGGTCGCGGACGGTGGACGGCTGAGCGCGGCGGTGGCGTACGCGTGCACGGCCAGGTCCCGTTGCCGGCCCGCCTCAAGGTACGAGGAAAGGGCGACCAGCTCGACGTCCGAGTACGCCGGGACGGCGTGGCTGAGCAGCTTGTAGGCGAGGCCGGGGACCTTGGCGGAGGCCAGGTCGGTGGCGAGGTATGCGGTCAGCGACGGGAACGGGCCCACCGCCTTCTCGGCCGCGCCGAGCAGAGTGTCGATCTCCGCCAGCGCGCCGGCGTCGGACATGCGGTGCAGCAGCGCGGCGAAGCGGTCCGGCGGCCAGTTGCCGGCGGCGAGCTGTGCGGCGCGGGCGTAGAGCGCGTAGGAGTAGCGTTCCGCTCCCCCGGCCTCAAGCTCCTCCGCGAGCGTCAGCACCCTGCCTTCCTGCCAGTGCGTGGTGGCTTCGGCCAGCGCCGGGCCGATCTCGCTCGGCGCGCCGAGCTCCGAGAGCAGGTCGGCGAAGGGCTCGATCGCGGCGCCGGCCGGGGCGTGTCCGGTGGCCTCGGCGAACAGCAGCGCGGCCTGCGGCCTGCCGCCGCGCGCCATCAGCGCCCGCACCAGCCGTTTGATGTGGTCGGCCGGCCGGCGCGCGGCCTGCGCCAGCAGCCTGCCGCATTCCTCTCGGTAGCCGGACTGCACCAGCGCGAGCGTGATCTCAGCGCTTTGATCCGGCGGCCGCAGCAGCGCGACCGACCCGGCCTGGTCGGCCTCGGCCTCGCGGCCGGCCATTCGCAACACGACCAGCAGCAGCGCGACGTTCGGGGGCAAGCCGCGCGCGGCTACCCCGGCGAGCACCTCGTCGGCCACCTGTCCCCAGCCCGAGGTGCGCAGCTGCGCGGTCCAGTCGGCCAGGGCCGACGGCGCCATGGTCAGCGCGGCGTCCTGCCCTTCCGGCACCTTGGGCAGATTGTCGGTGTAGGTGCGATCAGCCGGATCCGGCTCGGCGGTGGAGCGCTCCTGCCCCGGTGCCGCGGCGCTCCCGGCTCCGGTCGCGCCGCTGTTTGCGGTGCCGTTCGCAGTGCCGTTCGCGGCGCCGGGCCCGGCGGACCCGGCTCCGTTCGCTTCCTGAATGTGTGTATTGCGGAGCAGCAAGACTCTCCGTTCGCCTTGGCCCGGCCACAGCCGGGGCGTGGGGAACTGATGGGCCGATAGGTCCTGGCCGACTTCATGGTGCAGCGCGGCCAGGTCGAGTGCGTCTCCGGCGTCCGCGACGCCGTGTTGCGCGGTACGGATCAGCGAGCCGGTGAACGCGGTCAACCGCTGCCCAGACGGCACCCAGGACTTCGCGTCCTTCGCGGTGGCGGCGAGGACCGAGGCACCCGGCACGGCCTCGAGGATCGCCGGTCCGGTGGAGTGCGTGGGCGGGGTCTCGCCGTCATAGCAGTAGTCGAGGATGACGATGCGGTCGGCGGCGCGGCCGGTGTCACGCACCAGCGCGGCGACATCCGGGTAGCGCAGCGCGCGGTAGAGCCGGGATTCCGACGAACCGGGCAGTGCGAAGTAGAGATCCGGGTGACGGGGCGCGGCCAGGGTGTAGCCGGCGAGGTAGAGGATGAGTGCCCCCGTCGCTGCCGCGGCCGCCTCGTAGACGACGTCGAAAACCGTCGCCGCGTCGGGCGGATTGCGCAGCACGGTGCAGTGCTCCGGGGCGAGGCCGAGCAGCCCGGGATCGGTGAGCAACGCGGACAGTTGTTCGACGTTCTCGGCGACGCCGGGTACCGGTCCGAGGTCGTCAGTGGGCAGATAGTCGTCCACCGCGATGAGGACCGCGCGCGACGTGCTCGGATCTTGCACTGGCAATGCCGCCCCCTCCCTCTGGGCCGCCGCAGGGTTCATCAGATGATCCTGCAACGCGACGGTAAAATCCGATGCCCATTCGAGCCGCTGTAACCGAGCCGTTACCGCTGTTGGGCATTGGGATCGATCCCACAGTGTAGGCACAGTTGAGCCCGCGAATGTCGCGCCCTGAAGAATACCGCGTGCGCCCATGAAAGCCGGGAAATCAACCACGGTGCGTTCTTGCGATACTTCTGCGCGCAATAAGCTGTTTTGCCCTTAGTGTCGCTTTACTCTGCGCCGAATCCGATCACCCTCGGCTCACTGGCAGGTGAACGTGAATGTGGCTCGGGTTTTTCCGGCTCTTCCGGACGGGCGTTCGAGCCGGTGTTCGGCCTGCGACGCGGCAGAACACCACTCTCTTGACGTTAGTTGTCCGCGACCACATACTCCCAACCACCACCCCGAAGCTCAGCGGTTGCGGAGTCGGCAACGGCTCGGAAACGTTTCCAAGCGCGGCTGGTCCGTGTCTCGTTTCCGACCTGCGGACGCCTTGAGCGCGAGCGCACAGAACCCAATACTGCTCGGACGGCTCGGCGCGGCCTGACGGGTGCAGGCGTCCAACGCGAGAGGTCGCATGCCATGATCGAAGAGACGCGAGGTCGCGCCAATCCCCCTGACCCCGCCGTACCCACCTCATCCACCCACACCCACTCCACCACTACGCGCCGATCGCGCGTCACGCGGCTGCTGCCCGGCCGCTGGTCCCGGCTGATCGCCGCCGGGGCGGCCGTCGCGCTGGTCGGACTGTTCACCGTCGCGACCACCCAGGCGAACGCGGCGCTGCCCGGCCCGCCCTCGGGCTGGACGCAGGTTTTCGCCGACGATTTCAACGGCTCCAACGGCAGCGGCATCGACGGACAGTGGATGTACGACACCGGCCAGGGCGTCTGGGGTACCGGTGAGATCGAGAACATGACCAACTCCACCGCCAACGTCCACCTGGACGGCGCGGGCAACCTCGACATCACCGCGCTCGGTTCCGGAAGCAACTGGACCTCCGGCCGGGTGCAGACCACCAGCGCGAACGTCGGCGCGCCGGCCGGCGGCAAGCTGGAGGTCACCGCTTCGCTTCAGCAACCGACCGGCGGCCTCGGCTACTGGCCGGCGTTCTGGATGCTCGGTCCGGGTCAATGGCCTGAGAACGGCGAGATCGACATCATGGAGGACGTCAACGCGCTCTCCGAGGTGGCGGGCACCATCCACTGCGGCGTCTCCCCCGGCGGACCGTGCAACGAGGGCAACGGAATCGGCAGCGGGCTGCGCGGATGCGGCGGCTGCCAGTCCGGCTTCCACACCTACACGATGATCCTCGACCGCACGAACACCTCGAACGAGTCGATCACCTTCTACCTCGACGGCGCGTCGTACTTCACCGTCACCGAGGGGCAGGTCGGCGCCTCGACCTGGCAGCAGGCCTTCGACCACAACCTGTCGATCATCTTCGACTTGGCGATCGGCGGGGCGTTCCCCAACGGCGTGTGCGGCTGCTCGACGCCGACTGGCTCGACCGCGTCCGGCGGCACGATGCGGGTCGACTACGTCGCCGCGTACACCACTAACGGCAGCGGCGGCCCGCCGCCTCCGCCGCCCGGCTCCGGCGCGGTGACCCTCGCCTACAACGGCCTGTGCCTCGACGTGCGTGGTGCCAACAGCGCCAACTTCACGCCAGTCCAGGTCTACACCTGCAACGGCACCAACGCGCAGCAGTGGAACTTCGTCCAAGCCGGCTCCACGCTGCACGCACTCGGTAAGTGCCTCGATATCAACGGAGGCGGGACGGCCAACGGCACGACCGTGGATCTGTACGACTGCAATAACACGGCCGCGCAGGTCTTCATCCCGCAGTCCAACGGGTCGCTCTACAACCCGCAGTCCAACAAGTGTCTCGACGACACGGGTTGGGGCGGCTCTGGGACGCAAACCGAGATCTGGGATTGCACCGGTAACTCCAACCAGAAGTGGAATCTGCCCTGATGTTCTCCCCCGTCGCTGATCGCAGCCGATCTCGGGCGCGGCGGCGAGCCATCGTGTACGCCGCGGTGCTCGCCCTCCTCGCGGGCCTGCTCGGGCTGGGATTCCAGCGGATCGCCGTGGCCGACACGGCCGCCGATACGAACATCGCACTCGGCGCCGAAGCCACCGCCTCCTCGGTCCAGGGGGCCGACACGCCGGCCTCCGCCGCCGTGGACGGCGACTCGACCACGCGGTGGTCTTCCGCGTGGAGCGATCCGCAATGGCTGCAAGTAGATCTCGGCGCGAACGCGGCGATCAGCGGCTTCTCGATCCAGTGGGAAGCCGCCTTCGCCACCGCGTACCACATCGAGGTCTCCAGCGACGCGACGACGTGGTCGCAGGTCTCTGCGACCACGTCGGGCGCCGGCGGCACCGAGTCCGTCTCGGTGCCGTCCGGCACCACCGGCCGCTACGTGCGGCTGACCGGCACCGCGCGCACCACCATCGGCGGCGCGCAGTACGGCTATTCGATCTTTGAGTTCCAGGTGCTCGGGCACTTCACCCAGCAGGCAGTGAGTACGAGCACTGACGCGGTCAGTCTGCAGCAGGGCACGTCGATAGACCTGCCGGTGAAGCTGAACACGGCCTCGACCGCACCGGTCACCGTGGACTACGCGACCACCGACGGCAGCGCGGTGGCCGGCGCCGACTACACCGCGGCCGCCGGGACGCTGACCTTCGCGGCGGGTCAGACCTCGCAGACGATCCATCTGGTCGCGCTACCGAACGCGCTGCACGCGCCGACCAAGACCTTCAGCGTGACGCTGGCGAACGCGAGCCCGTCCGGGACCGCGATCGGCCCGCGTGCCACCACGACTGTCAGTATCCTGAACAACAATCCGGTGCCCAGCGACGGGGCGGTGGCGACCGTCGACGACTTCGAGGGCACGGTCCCATTCAGCAGCGGCAATCCGGGCATCTTCACCTTCTCCTCCGACGCCGCATCGACGCCCACGCTCACCCAGGTCGCGGCCGCTGACCGGCCCGGCGCCGCGAGCGGCAACCACGCGTTGCAGGTCTCTTACAAGATCAGCGGCTGGGGCGGGTTCTCGCACGACCTGGCCGCGGCGCAGGACTGGAGCGCCTATGACGGCTTCAGCTTCTGGGTCAAGGGCACCGGTTCGGGCCAGAAGGTCGAGTTCGAGGTCAAGATGGGCGGCGCGGACGCAGAGCACGCCGAGCTGTGGCAGTCCTTCTTCACCGACGACGTCAACGGCTGGAAGAAGGTGCAGGTCGGTTTCGCGAACCTGAAGAAGCGGGCCGACTACCAGCCCTCTGGCGCACCGAACTCCGCGCAGATCTCGCTGGCCAGCATGTGGGGTTATGCGGTCAATCTGCCCGGCAACTCCACGAACACACTGCGGTTCGACGACTTCCAGGTCTACCAGTCGCTGCAGACCATCCAGGACTTCGAGGGCGCGAACCCGATCACGGACACCAATGGCGCGCTCGCGAACACCGGCGCGTTCTCCTGGGGCGGCGATACCAACAGCACCCCGACGCTGAGCATCGCGCAGCTCGACCGGCCGGGCGTGACCAACAACCACGTGCTGCGCGGCGCCTGGGTCTCCGACAGCAGCTACGGCGGCATGAGCTACGACCTGGCGACGAACACGCCGCAGGACTGGAGCCCCTACGCCGGCATCGAGTTCTGGTTCTACGGCCACAACCCAAGCAATGACGCGGTGCCCGGCTCCGGCGCCAAATACGAGTTCGAAGTGAAGATGGGCGGCGCGGACGGCGAGCACGCCGAGCTGTGGCAGACCTTCTTCACCGACGACTGGCAGGGCTGGCACCTGATCCAAGTGCCGTTCTCCTCGCTCAAGCGGCGCACCGACTTCCAGCCCTCCGGCGCGCCCGGCAACACCACGATCGACCTGACCACGATGCGCGGCTTCGCCCTCACCGAGCCGGCCGGCACGACCAACGGCGAGTTCGACGTGGACCAGTTCGCGGTCTACGGAATCAACACCGGGACCCTTGGTGCGCACGTGAGCACCGCTCAGGCCGTCTACGCGGTCAACCCCGGCGGCACCGCCACGGTCGGTGTGACGCTGACGACTGACGGCGGCAAGGCGTTGGATCACGACGTGACCGTCAACTACGCGCTCGGCGGCGCAAGCGCGGCAGCCGGCACGGACTACACCGATGCCAGCGGCAGCCTCACCTTCGCCACCGGTTCGGCCTCGGGCAGCACCCAGTCCTTCACGGTGCAGACGCTGCCGAACACGGCCGCCTCGACCGCGAAGACGATCCCGATCCAGCTGACGCCCACCGGCGCCGACGTGACCGCGGACAACCCGGTGGTGGTCATCAACGCGCACGGGCTGCCATATCTGGACTCTTCGCTGCCGGTCGCCAAGCGCGTGCAGGATCTGCTTTCGCGGATGACGCTGGATCAGAAGATCGGCCAGATGACGCAGGCGGAGCGCGGTGACCTGGCGCATCAGTCGGACATCACCGGAGCGGCGCTCGGCTCGCTGCTGAGCGGCGGCGGCTCGACGCCGACCCCGAACACGGCGCAGGCCTGGGCCGACATGATCGATTCCTTCCAGGCGCGGGCGCAGGCCACGGCGCTGCAGATCCCGCTGATCTACGGCGAGGACTCAGTACACGGAGACAACAACCTGGTCGGCGCGACGGTCTTCCCGCAGAACATCGCGATGGGCGCGACGCGTGACCCGGCGCTGGTGAAGCAGGACGGCCAGATCACCGCGACCGAGACCCGCGCGACCGGCGTCACTTGGGCCTTCTCGCCCTGCCTGTGCGTGGCGCGGGACGAACGCTGGGGCCGCACGTACGAGTCCTTCGGCGAGGACCCGGCGCTGGTCACCCAGATGGAGACCATCATCGACGGCCTGCAAGGGGACGGCGCGCTGAACAAGGACACCAGCGTGCTGGCGACGGCGAAGCACTTCGTCGGTGACGGCGGCACGACCTACGGCTCGTCGACCACGGGCTCGTACAAGATCGACCAAGGCGTCACTCAGGTGACGCAGGCTCAGCTGCAAGCGCTGTACCTGGCGCCGTTCCAGGCGGCCGTGCAGCAGCACGAGGTCGGCTCGGTCATGCCGTCCTATTCGAGCCTGCAGATCATCGGCAAGGACGCCGCGCCGATCAAGATGCATGCCCGCGCCGACATGATCGCCGGAGTGCTCAAGCAGCAGTACGGCTTCTCCGGGTTCGTGATCAGCGACTGGCAGGCCATCAACCAGCTCGGCCCGGACTACGAGACCGACATCGAGACCTCGATCAACGCCGGCCTCGACATGATCATGGTGCCGGACCAGTACACGACCTTCGAGAACGACCTGAAGGACCTGGTGACCAAGGGCCTGGTGGCGCAGTCCCGGATCGACGACGCGGTCAGCAGGATCCTGACCCAGAAGTTCCGGCTTGGCCTGTTCGAGCAGCCGTACGCGGACCGGACCAACGCCTCGACCATCGGTGACGCGGCGCACCGGGCCGTGGCGCGGCAGGCGGCGGCCGAGTCGCAGGTGCTGCTCAAGAACGCGGCCGGAGCGGACGGGAAGGCAGCGCTGCCGTTGTCCTCGACCGCGAACATCTATGTCGCCGGAAGCAACGCCGACAATCTCGGCAACCAGGTAGGCGGCTGGACGGTCACCTGGCAGGGCGCCTCGGGCAACACGGACGTGGGCACCACCATCTACCAGGGCATGCAAGCCGATGCGCCGAACGCGCACTTCACTTACTCGAAGGACGCCTCGGCTCCTACTACGGGCTCTGATGTCGGCGTCGTCGTGGTCGGCGAAACGCCATACGCCGAGGGCGTGGGCGACGTCGGCAACGGCCACACGCTCGACCTGACGGCGGCCGACAAGGCAGCCGTGGACAAGGTCTGCGCGGCGATGAAGTGCGTGGTGCTGGTCGTTTCCGGCCGGCCGATGAACATCGCGCCGATTCAGGCCGAGGCAACCGCGATCGTGGCCTCGTGGCTGCCCGGCTCGGAGGGCGAGGGTGTCGCCGACACGCTGTTCGGCAAGTCCGCGTTCACCGGCCGGCTGCCCGATACCTGGGCCAAGCAGGTGGACACCACCACTTCGCCTGTGGACGTTGGCGTACCGCATACGACTGGAACGTACGACCCGCTGTACCCGTATGGCTGGGGCCTGCGGACCGACTCGGAGAAGGCACGCGTTACCGCAGTGCGCGATGCGTTGGCCAAGCAGCCCAGCTTCATCGCGCAGTTTGGTGCGGTATCGCTCAGCGCGCTGCTGGCAGCAAAGGGCAACTGGAACGCGGACGGCTCGGTACGTAACCAGACAGTGGCGCTGGTGCTGATCGGACTCGCCTCCCCAGCCGTCTCCGGTACCTCGCCCGCAGCGGAGCAGAACGCGAACCTGCTGGTCTCGGTCGTGCGCGACTTCGCACAGCAGGCGATCACGGCGGGCGGAGCGGCGGCCATGACGAAGACCGCGGCGACGACGGCCGACGCCGAGCACGCCCTGCTCAGCGGCGAAGCGGAAGCGGCGATCAGCGGGTTGACCAAGGCGATGCTCACCGCGAAGTAGTCGCTCACCGCGCGGACAGTGCTCATCGAGAAGAAGGGACCTACGGGCGGCGTCCGGTCGGGCGCCGCCCGTACCATGTCCTGCGTGACCTTCCGCCTTACCGCCCGCTGCGTACGCGGCCTCGAGTGGCTTCTCGCAGCCGAAGTGGCGGGCATCGCGGACGGCGCGGCGCGCGAGATCACTTTCGGCGAACGCCAGGTGTCCTTCGAAACCGCCGAGATCGACGCGGGCTGGCTCGATCTGCGCACCGCCGACGATGTGCTGCTGGATCTGGGGACCTTGCACGGCGTCGACCACACGCGCGCCGCGGTGGCCGAGCTTTCCCGGCAGCTGGCCGGCATCGATTTCGGCACCGGGCTCGCCTTGGTGCAGCGAGCGCGTGGCGATGAAGGCGACGAACTCGGCGCGCTCGCCTTCGATGTGGTGGTGAGCCTGCTCGGCCGGCGCAACTACAACCGGTTCATGGTCGAGGACGCCGCCGGTGAGGTCGTGGCCAAGGCGGTCGGCGCGCGGTACGCCTCACGCAATCCCGCGGCCGGCTTCGGCCGGGCACTCGGGGCGGCGGAGGCCGAGTTCACGGTGCGGCTTTCGCTAAGCGGCGACTCTGTCGACGTCGCGCTGCGCCTCTCCCGCAAGCCGCTGCATCGGCGCTCGTGGAAGCTGGCCACCGGCCCGGGCACGCTGCACCCGCCGTTGGCGGCCGCGCTCGCCCGGATCGGCGGCCAAGGCCCGCTGGAGACGGCGCTCGATCCGTTCTGCGGCGATGGCACCCTCGCCATCGAAACCGCGCACGCCTTCCCCGGCGCCCGCGTCGTGGCCGCCGACCTGGACGCGGAGCGCTTAGGCAATGCCCGCGCGAACGCCGCGCGAGCCCGCGTCGCGACCCGTACGCGCTTCGTGCTGGCCGATGCCGGGCGTCCGACGTGGGCCGACGGACGGTTCGATCTGCTGGTCACCAACCCGCCGTGGAATCGGGCCGTGGGCGCGGCAGGCTCGCTGGCCGAGTCGCTCGACCCCTTCTGGCGCACAATTGCGGGCGCGCTCGCGCCGCATGGCCGGATCTGCACCGTGGCCGAGGCGGATCTCGAGGTTCCGTCACGACTGGATCGGGCTGGATACACGGTCGCGCTGGTGCAGACGATCCGCCTCGCCGGGCGCGTCTCGCACGTCATCCTCGCCGCGCCCGGCTACAGCGCCGAGGTCCGGCTGCCCAACACGCTCGACCGGTGGCGTGAGCGCGCGATCCGGGCCGGAATCGTGTCAGACGGTGGCTTTTAGGCGGCTCCTGGGCGGTGCATGCCGGAGGCGCCGCGGTGTCCAGTTGATCGGGACAGTCGTGTTCAGTTGAACGGGACAGTTGCCCGTCTCGTTGAGCGGGGCAGGGGTGTCCGCTCACGAGACAGGCAGCGGCGACCAGAAACTTCGCCGCGCAGTACCCGGCGGCGAGCGCACAGAGGACACTGGAAACATGGGAATCTCCGAGGTCGAGTTCCTCGGCCCGGACGACGAAGCCGAGCCGGAACCCGACGCTGCCGGCGCCGAAGGCCCGGCCGATTCAGCGGCCGGCTCAACCTCCCCAGCGCGATCCGAAGATGCAGCAGAGTCCGACCGCGAGGCCCTCGGCTCAGAGCCGCCGCGCCGCCGCGTCCAACTGCCGGGACTCGCGCTTCGCCGCCGGATCCGGGCGAACGCCTGGATCACGCCGGTCACCACGCTGCTGGCGGTGCTGGTCCTCGCAGTCGCCGGCGGCGCGTATGCGGTCGTGCGGCACCAGGACCGCACGAGCGACGACTTCGACGTCACGCTGATCTCCGCGCAGTACACGCTGCGGCAGGACGCCTCCGGCATCGATCTGGCGATGGCCGTGCAGAACATGGGCTCGACAATGATCGAGCTGACCGGGGTGTCGATCTACCAGCCCGGGCTGATCAGGTTCACGCAGGCCGAAGAGGCGCCCGGCGTCACCGAGTTCGAAGTCGGCTCGCCGCAGCAGTCCGCGTTCGGCCTCGGCACCGCGATCAATCCGGTCGCGATCTCCCCGCGCGACGTCGAAATGGTCACCGTGCCGTTCCGCTACGACTGCTCGAACCGGACCGACCCGGCGGTGACGCACACCGTGGGCATTACCGGATTCAGCTCGCGCGGCAACTCACGCACGATCCAACTCGCCCTCCCCCTCGATGCGACGCCCTGGCAGTCACGCGACGCACTGCGCACGGCGCTATGCGACCAGCCCTCGCCCCAGACCGACCTCAAGGTGGCGTACGGCGGTTACGGCGACACCATGGTGGGACTGACTCCGGTTCACTTCAATTACAGCCTGACGCTCACCGCGCCACCGAGCACCGTCGTCACGGTCAGCAGCATCTCGCAGGACAATCCCGGCATCAGCGCGACGACCGATCCGCCGGTGCCGGTTACCGTGCTCGACGGGCAGACCGTCCGGCTGACCGTCACCTGGCGCGTGATGAGCTGCGTCATCGCCACCTCGGTGCATTCGGCGCCCGGAGTGGAGATCACCGCTCTGGCGAATCAGACCACGCAGACCTGGGACGCGAAGCTCGGCGCGCAGTTCACCAAGGATCTGGACGCCGAGATCAGCACCGTCTGCTCCGGCGGCTAAGCCCGTCAAGGTCTCATATCTACCTCGAGGCCTCATATCTACGCAGGCCTCGGACACGCCATGAACCGCCACACCGCAGTAGCGCGTGCAGAGGCATGCGAAAGGGAAAGGCGGGCATGTTCGAAGCCACGCGCGCAGGATAGGACGGAGTGCCGCGATCGTGACCAGGACGATGTACGACGGCGTGGACGCGAGCAGACTGCCGACGAACGCGCAACTCGTCGCCGGTTACGTGGACGGGTTGTACGCGTGGTCCGCCGCCGATTGGGCGAGGTTCCCGCATTCGGTCAAGGTGCGCATCGCCGTGTTGTCGGGCACGAACGACGGCGAGGTGCTTGACGTCGAACCGGGCAATGCGACTCCGGCTGAATCAGTGGACTGGGTACTGCGGCGTCGCGGCGCGGGCGTGGACCCGACCGTCTACATGAACACCTCTACCTGGTCCACCGTGCGCTCTGCGTTCAGGGCGCGCGGGGTGGCCGAGCCGCACTACTGGATCGCCCAGTACGACGGGGTCGCCTCCCTGCCCGCCGGGGCGGTCGCCAAGCAGTACTACAACAACAACCAGGCGGGCTATGACCTGTCCGTGGTCGCCGACTACTGGCCCGGCGTCGACTCGGCGTCCGGGGGCACCTTCGCCGCGCGTCTCAGGAGGAACGACATGCACGTCGACCTGAAGCTGAACACCCCGGTGGTGTTCACCAATCCGGCGGCGGCGCTGGGCGGCAGCTCGACCATGCTGCTGGCCAGTGACTATGGCAACGCGACGGTGCGCGTGGCCACCTTCAGCTTCAAGAACAACAGCTGGACGGTGGTCAATCACACGGTCGCGGCGAACGGCGGCGCGGTGAGCATGCCGCTGCCCGCGGACACGAACAAGGTCTCGGTGAACGTGACGGACGGCGACGTCCCGGTCGGCCTCGACGTGCTCGCCTGATCGCTGTGCCGAGCTTGGGCGTGCCGAGCTTGGGTGTCCCGGTCTCGTCAGGACGGCGGGCGCGTCATCCCGAGCACGTCGAGCAGTTCGTCAAGGCGCTGCTCGCTGATCGCACCGGATTTGACGTGACCGCGGTCGATGACGGCCTGCCGGATCGTCGTGCCCTGCGACAGCGACTGCTTGACGATCTTCGCCGCCTCCTCGTAGCCGACGATCCGGTTGAGCGGCGTGACGATCGACGGCGAGGACTGGGCGTGCTCGCGCAGCCGGTCCACGTTGGCTTCGATGCCTGATACGCACCGCTCGGCCAGCAGCCGCGCCGAGGAAGCCAGCAGCCTGATGGACTCGAGCAGGTTGCGCGCCAGCACCGGCAGCGTGACGTTGAGCTCGAACTCGCCCGAGGCGCAGCCGAAGGCGACCGCCGCGTCGTTGCCGACCACCTGGATGCACACCATGCGCACCGCCTCCGGGATCACCGGATTCACCTTTCCCGGCATGATCGAGGAACCGGGTTGCAAATCCGGCAGCGCGATCTCGCCGAGTCCGGCCCGCGGCCCAGAGCCCATCCAGCGCAGATCGCCGCAGATCTTGAACAGGGCGAGGGCAAGGGCACGCAGCTGGCCCGAGCACTCGGCGAGCGCGTCGCGCGAGCCCTGCGCCTCGAAGTGGTTACGCGCCTCGGTGAAGGGCAGGCCGGTGTCCTCGGCGAGCCGCGCCACCGCGGTCTCGGCGAAGCCGGGCGGAGCGTTGAGGCCGGTACCCACCGCGGTACCGCCGAGTGGCAGCTCGGCCAGCCTGGGCAGCGCGGACTCGAGCCGCTGCACCGCGCGGCGGACCTGCGCCGCGTAGCCGCCGAACTCCTGGCCGAGGGTGACCGGCGTGGCGTCCATCAGGTGCGTGCGCCCGGCCTTGACCACCTCGGCGAACTGCGCGGCCTTGGTCGCCAGCGCGTTCTCCAGCAGGTCGAGCGCTGGCAGCAGGTCACGCACCAGCAGGTCGGTGGCCGCGACGTGAATCGACGACGGGAACACATCGTTCGAGCTCTGCGACGCGTTCACCTCATCGTTCGGGTGCACCGGCCGGCCGAGCCGTTCGGCCGCGAGCGTCGCGATGACCTCGTTGGCGTTCATGTTGGAGGAGGTACCGGAGCCGGTCTGGAAGACGTCGATCGGGAACTGCTCGTCCCAGCGGCCGTCCGCCACCTCGGTCGCGGCGGTCCTGATCGCCTCGGCCAGGTCGGGCTCGAGCACGCCGAGCTTTCCGTTCGCGGCCGCCGCCGCTGCCTTGATCCGGCCGAGCGCGCCGATGTGCGCCCGTTCGAGCCGCAGCCCGGAGATCGGGAAGTTCTGGACCGCGCGCTGCGTCTGCGCCCGCCACTTGGCGTGCTGCGGGACCAGGACTTCACCCATCGAGTCGTGCTCGACGCGCATGCCCTCGCGCGACTCGACGCGCCCGCGATCGCCGCCGGTCACGGCGGCGTCGTCACTGTTCATGCCGGTCACCTCCTCCTACCATCCTCACCTATGACCGCTTCCGATGTCCCGAACCCGGTCCCCGCGAAGGATTGGTCCGCGTTCCAGTTCGAGATCTACCTCAACGGCCTGGCCGGCACGGTGCCGCGGCTGCCGACCGACCTGACCCGGCTGGAGGAGATCGCCGAGCGGCGGCTCGGTCCCGGGCCGGTCGGGTATGTCGCGGGTGCGGCGGGCGACGGGAAGACGGTGCGGGCGAATCGGGAGGCGCTGGACCGGTGGCGGATCGTGCCGCGGATGCTGCGCGACGTGCGGCAGCGTGACCTCTCAGTCGAGCTGTTCGGCACGCGCGTGCCCGCTCCGGTCGCGCTGGCACCGGTGGGCGTTCTGTCGATCATGCATCCGGATGCCGAGCCGGCGGCGGCGCGCGCCGCCGCCGCGCAGGGACTGCCGTTCATCCTGTCTACGGCATCGAGCACGACGCTGGAGCAGGTGGCTGAGGCGATGGACAGTGTCAGCGCTGCGGCTGAACGATGGTTTCAGCTGTACTGGCCGAAGGATCGCGAGGTGACTGTCAGCCTGCTTACTCGTGCGGCGAAGGCCGGCTACCGGGTCCTGGTCGTCACCTTGGACACCTGGCTGCTGGCCTGGCGACCGCGCGACCTGGACCAGGCGTATCTGCCGTTCCTGCGCGGCGTCGGCACCGCCAACTACTTCTCCGATCCGGCGTTCCAGGCCGGGCTGGCCAAGCCGGTGCACGAGGACTTGAACGCGGCGGTGCTGCACTTCGCGCAAATGTTCGCCGATCCCGCGAAGACTTGGGCGGATCTGGCGTTCCTGCGCGAGCACTGGGACGGACCGATCGTGCTGAAGGGAGTTCTGCATCCAGACGACGCCCGGCGCGCCGCGGACGCCGGAATGGACGGCCTGGTCGTGTCGAACCACGGTGGCCGGCAAGTCAACGGCTCGATCGGCGCGGCGGACGCGCTGCCGGGGATCGCGCGGGCGGTCGGCGACCAGATCACTGTGCTCTTCGACAGCGGCGTGCGCAGCGGCGACGACGTGTTCAAGGCCCTGGCGCTCGGCGCGCAAGCGGTGCTGCTGGGCAGACCGTATGCGTACGGGCTCGGGTTGGACGGACAAGCGGGGGTCGAGCATGTGCTGCGGTGCCTGCTGGCCGAGTTCGATCTCACCCTCGCCTTGTCGGGCTACACCGAACCCGGCCAGCTGACGCCGGACGCGCTAGTACGTTAATGCGCTGACGCAATAACGCGCGAGCACTGAGTCGTCCTTGCAGATGGTTATCGCTTGGCTGAGATCGTCGCAGGCTTCTTCTTCGACGGGTGCTTTTGCGCTGCGGCCCGCATGGAGGCGGCGTGGCCGTCCCCGTTCTTCACGGCGGCCTGGCTCGGCAGCGGCCCGAAGATAAGGTTGCCCGGCGCCTGCGGGTCATCGCTGGTGTAGAACTCGCGGATCGCCTGCTGCACCTCCTTGACGTCCAGCAGGCCATCGCCGTTGCGGTCCACCGCCCGGAACGCGCGTTCCGCGTCGTCCGCGCACACGCCGTACGCGTTGAACCAGGTGGTGAGTTCCTCGATGTCCAGCGTGCCGCTGTCGTCGGCGTCGATGAGGTCGAAGATGGTCAGCGCGATCGGGCCGATGATCCGGTCATAGCCCTCCTCGGCCTCCAGGATGACCCGCTCGCAGGAAGCGACGAACTGCTGGCGGGAGATCATGCCGGTCTGCTGCTGGTCCATCCGGCGGCTCAGGGCCACCCACAGCCGCAGGTAGAGCACGTGCACCTTCTCGTACTGCGGCGAATCCGTCGCGAAGTCGAAGGCGCGGCACACGCTCGCCGAGGCCACGTCGTAGTCGTTCGCGGTGATGTAGCCGTCGCCGTCCATATCGAGCAGTTCGAAGCGGCGTTCGAGCTTGGCCCGCTGGAAGTCGCTGAGCATGAGCACTCCTTGCCTGGCTGGGGCGCGGCGTGGCCGGGTCGCGGGCGCGACGGTCCGCTGCGCGGTTCTCGCCCTCCAGTCATCCGGGTGCGCCGCCGGGCCGCATCCCCATGCATCCACGCAGGTGAAGGCCGAACCGGTGACGCGCGGGCGCTCAGCTGCGCACCTCGGCACGCCGCTTCAGCCGCACCGCCTCAACCGAGCCGCGGCTGTGCCCGATGCAGGATCGTCTTCGTGTCCGTACCGGCCGGGAGCGTGCCGAACGTGTGACCGGCGTTCCCGGCGAGGCGCGTGGCGCAGTATGCGTCCGCGACGGCTGTCGGCGCGTACCGGACCAACAGCGAGCCCTGGAGCACCGTCGCGAGCCTTTCGACCAGCCGCCGAGCCTGGAATTCCGCTTCCGCGAGATCGGCCAGGCTGGTCAACTCGTCACGCAAACGAGCGAAAGCGGCGTCGAAGCGTGAATCTGAACCCTGCGCCGCTCCCGCCTCCGCGAGAAACGCTTCCGCGCTTTCCGGCTCGCGGGCCAGCGCCCGCAGCACGTCCAGGGCGTTGACGTTCCCTGATCCCTCCCAGATCGAGTTGACCGGAGCTTCGCGCAGCAGCCGCGGCATCCCGGATTCCTCGACGTATCCGTTGCCGCCCAAGCACTCCAGCGCCTCGGCCGCGACCCCGATCGCCCGCTTGGTCACCCAGTACTTGCCCACCGCGACGCCGAGGCGGCGGAAGGCACGCTCGGCCGGATCCGCCGCGTCGAACGCGGCGGCCAGCCGGATGCCGAGCGCGGTCGCCGCCTGCGACTCGACCGCGAGATCGGACAGCACGTTGCGCATCAGCGGCTTGTCGATGAGTACCGAGCCGAAGGCCCGGCGGTGCGCGGCGTGATGTGTCGCCTCGGTAATCGCGCGGCGCATGATCGCGGCCGAACCCAGCACACAGTCCAGCCGCGTCATCGAGACCATCTCGATGATGGTCGCCACTCCGCGCCCCTCAGGGCCGAGCCGGCGTGCCCACGCGCCATCGAACTCGATCTCGCTCGACGCGTTGGAGCGGTTGCCGAGCTTGTCCTTGAGCCGTTGCAAGGAGATCCGGTTGCGGGTGCCGTCAGGTAACACGCGCGGCACGACGAAGCAGGTCAGACCTTCAGGCGCCTGGGCGAGGACGAGGAACAGGTCGCTCATCGGAGCCGAACAGAACCACTTGTGGCCGGTGAGCAGGTATTCGGCTTCTGCGTCGAGGGGCGCGGCCGCTGTCGTGTTCGCGCGCACGTCCGAGCCGCCCTGCTTCTCGGTCATCGCCATGCCGCACAGCAGCCCGGCCTTTCCCGCCGGCGCCCGCAGCCCGAAGTCGTAAATCAGGGACTTGAGTCCAGGCTCCCACATCGCCGCGGCCTCGGGATCGGTGCGCAGCGCGGCGATCCCGGCGTAGGTCATCGAGATCGGGCATCCATGCCCTGATTCCGCGGTGCTCCAGGCCATGAACCCGGCCGCGCGGGTCACGTGGGCTGCGGGGCCGCCGGACCAGGCGGCGCCGGCCAGGCCGTGCGAGACCGCCACTTCCATCAAGTGGTGCCAGGCCGGATGGAATTCGACCTCGTCGATGCGGTTTCCGTAACGGTCGTGCGTGCGCAGAACCGGCGTATACGTGTTCGCCTGCTGCGCCCAATGCAGGGTCCGGTGCGCTCCGGCGAGCCGGCCGAGCGTGGACAGGCCGTCGAGCGCGGCGCGGCCGCCGTGCCGGTCAACTGCCTCGACCAGGGTGTCGTCGCAGCCGAAAACGTCGTAATCCTGCAGCGGAGGCGCCTGATTCGGCGCGATGCGGGCGTCGTTGACCGTCATGTCGTCAGTTTGTCATGTCGCTCCACCCGCTGTGGATCATCGTCGCGTAGATCCACAGACAGATAATCCGATCCTGCCGATTCGGTTCCGCGACGTCAGCGCGAGGGTCTAAGGTCTACCTGGATTCCCCAGGCGAGGAGGGGGGTTCACAGCCGAACCGGGGAGGCAAACACGGTGGGAAACTTTTTCCAGGTCGACCTCGACGTGCTCCAGCGCATGACCAAGACGCTGGGCGACGCCGGGGATCAGATGGAGTCCGCGCTCAAAGCGATGACTTCGTCGCAAGCGGGGCAGGTCGGCACCGAGGCGCTGAACAAGGCCGCCGACGCATTCCAGCACACCTGGCAGTACGGCCTCGGCCAGCTGCAGCAGGTGATCAAGGAGACGTCCGAGGGCGTCAAGAAGGCGCACGACGCATATAAGCAGTGCGACGACGGCATCGAGCAGGCCATGTCGAAGATCAACAGCCAGGCCATGGGGGCCATCGACCAGGCGGTGCAGGCCGCGGCGGTGCACGGAGGGGCCAAGTGAGCGTGGTCGCGGAAGACGCAACGACGTACCCGAACCTCGGCTTCAACCCGGTACCAGGCGTGCCGGCGGATGTGGAGTCGATGAGCGCCGGCCTGGGGCAGGCGGTGTCCTCGATGCAGGAGTCCGGCTCGCTGCTCGACCAGATGCGCGACGCGGGCAGCGGGGTCTGGCAGGGCGAGGCCGGCGACAAGTTCCGTGAGCACCTGGACACCAAGCTGGTCACCGACCTGCAGCACGCGCACGAGTCGCTCAACAACGCGGTCGGGGTGCTCAAGAGCTGGCACGGGGACCTACTCGGCTTCAAGGACGTGGCGGCCAAGCTGGACCAGGAGGCGGCCGAGGCCAAGCAGGCGGCGGCGCGCGCCGACGAGGCGGTCAAGCAGGCCGAGGCCAATCCGGACCTCAAGCTGGTCGGCCAGTTCTTCAACACCCAGGAGGCGCTCCAGGCCGCCCAGTCGCGAATAGACCAGGCGCAGGGCGCACTGCGGGACGCGGGTTCGGCCGCGCAGAACGCGCACGCCGAACTGGACTCGATCATGAAGCGGGCGCAGGAGCTGGCCGCGCAGCACGAGGCGGCGGCCCGCAAGTACGCGCAGGAACTGGAGCAGGCCACCAAGGGCCTTGCCCCGCACAAGCCGGGCTTCTTCAGCAGCCTGTGGAACGACTTCACCAGCGGCCTGAGCGCGGTGGGCAACTGGGTGAAGAACCACATCGACGTGATTCACTCGGTGCTGTCCACGATCTCCGCGGTAGCCGGCCTGATCGCGCTGTGCACCCCGCCGCCGATCGATGCGATCGCGGGCGCGGTGGCCATCGGCGCCGGAATCGGCGCGCTGGCCTGCGACCTGGCCAACCCGAAGGTGCGCGACGCCGTCGGCGGCCTGCTGACCGGCCACTTCACCATGGACAACCTGAAGAACGCGTCCGCGATGGGCCTGGACGCGCTCAGCCTGATACCGGGCGGGAAGCTCGCGGGCGCGGCGCTGAAGGACGGCGAGGTGGTCCTCAAGGGCGCCGAAGGGATACCGACCCTGGCCGCGAAGCTCCCCGGGCTCGCCCAACTCGGCGGCGACGCGACGCGGGCGTTCGGCGACGCGGCGCAGGCCGGGGTCACCACGTTGGAGGACGGCACCAAGGCGTTCGACGCGGCCGGCAACGTGCTGCGTCAGGGCTCGAATATCGCGCACGGCCTGAGCCTGCCGGTCAAGCTCGGCGTCGGCGCGGCGAACAAGATCTTCAAGCTCGCCGACACCGCCACCGTGGACGGGGCCAAGTCGCTCGCCCAGCTCTCGCAGAACCTTGAGCTCGGCTGGAAAGCCAAGTCCGTGGTGAGCAGCCTGTACGGCGACGTGAAGCAGGCGGTGTCGTGAGCACGCTCGGCAATATCCTCGACTCCGCTCCCGACACGGAGGATCCGGACGCGCTCAACTGCTGGGTAGAGCTGCCGCCCGGCTACTTCCCGCTGCCGCTCGACGACATCGACAACGCCCTGGCCACCGCGGAGGCGAACCTGCGCGAGCTGGCTCCGGAGGAACAGCGGCCGCTGCTCGCCGCGGTGGTGGGCACGCTGATGGTGCTGCTGGAGCAGTTGCAGGAGCGCAACGCCGCGTACTGCGGCATCGGCTGGCACACCGCCGAGGACGACACGGTCGTCCCCTCCAGCCTGGTGGTCTCGATCCAGCCATTCCCGCACAAGCGCAACCCGCGCCTGGTGATCAAGGACCTGGTCGAGGCGCGCGCGGAGGCCGGCGAACACGGCCAGGTCGACGTGGTCGACCTCAGCCGCGGCCCGGCGCTGTTCTTCGAGAGCGTGCTGACCCTGCCGCGCCCGCAGCTGCCCGGCCAGCCGCCGAACGAGCAGCCGGACGCCGAGGTCTACCAGCTCCAGGCCCTGGTGCCGAGCGCGGACGGCCGCAAGCTCGCCGCGATCGACTTCACCACGCCCGACATCCCACATGGACCGAGATTCCGGGCCATGATGGTGCTCATGGCCGACTCGGTGTCCTTCACCGCTCCTGCGGGGAGCGAGGAGGGCGGGGAGACGGCCAGGTCGATCAGCCAGATCCTTGGAGGACTCGCCCCGTGACCGGCTCGCTCCCGTCGTGGTCGCCGCTCAACGACCCGCAGTTGTCCGCGCAGATTCAGGCCCGGCTCGCCAACGGGCAGGAGAAGACGCGGGTCGAGGCGCAACGCGATTTGTACTTCCTTGAGCGGTTCGAATGGCGCGAGTACCCCGCCAAGTGCGGACGCTGGCATTTGGGCGAGGCCGGGTCGTTCACGCTGACCGGCGGCAGCAACCTTTCGGGGCCGTGGACCAAGATGGACTGGAGCCCGGACTACCGGTGGGTGCTGCTGCTCGATCCGGCCAGCCGGCAGCCGATCGCCGCCCATATCGTCAACGACTGGTGGGTCGAGGATCCGAAGGCGCGTCAGGTCGTGCCGGTAGCCAACGGGGTGACGAGCTTCTGGTTCGCGGGCAACCCCCTGCTCGGCGGAATGTTCACCCCGGCCGGCAACGGCCATCGGGCAGTGTTCGGATACCGCAGCGGGCACTCGGAGGTCGCCAACTTCGTCAACTGGACGAGCGGTCCCGCCCGATTCGAGCAGCTCGCCGCTCAAGCCGCTTCGTGGACCTACACGGATAAGGTGGCGAGCGAATTCGGTCCCTGGCTCGCCGATCAGCCGCAGCAGCCGCCGCGGCCGCGCCGCTTCAGCCGCCTGGCCTGGCAGGCCACTACCCCGACGCAGCCATAGCGCCGAGCGGGCGCTACAGGCGGGCCGCACCCTCGCGCGCGGCTTTATCCAAGCGCAGGGCGAGGGCCGGGCAATCGGTCACCGCCCTGCGTGCGTCTGCGAGCAGCTGTGCGGGGATGGCGCGGTCCGCGATGATCGGATAACCCCATTCGTCCAGCGCTATGTGTTCGCCGAGCAGTTCGGCGCATAGGCCGTGGCCGCTGCATCTCGTCGGGTCCAGCCGCAATCGAGCGCCCGCGCCCGAAGCAGTGCCGGAGTCTGTGGCTGCGTTCGTTGCGTGCATCGTCATCGCCAGTCCTCGTCGGTGCGCGGCGGGTTCATCGGCGAGGGCAGGGGAAGGAACGCGCGGTCGTTCGACGCGACGCACATTCCCTGCCCGTGCCGCCATAGCTCCTCTTCGAAGACTGTCAGGGCGCTGCGCACCAGCCGGATACTTCCGTCCGGGTGATGGCAGGCGCCGCGCCGCTCGATCTGTCCCGCCCAGCGGGACACATCGGCGCGCTCTCGGGCGTGAACGCCCGGCCCCGCGAGTACTCGCAACGCGTGCGCGATGCGTGGCAGACCATTGAGGCACGGCCCGCATTGCCCGGCTGACTCGGCGGCGAGGTACGAAACGACCCGCGCGGTCTCCCGCAGTCCGCAGCAGTCAGCGGGCAACGCCGCCAGCACTCCGGCGCCGAGCGAGGCGCCTTCTGCTCGCAATGCCGCGTTGGTGAGCGGCAGTGCGGTAGCGCGATCCGCGGGCAGCCAGGTGCCGTGGTAGCCGCCGATCAGCACTGCGCGCGGCGCCGATCCGCCTCCGGCGGCGGCCGTGGCGGCATCGAGCCCGAGCAACTCACCCAGCGGGGCGCCGGGCGCCGTCTCGATCACCCTCGGGGTCGCGTTCGGCCGGTGCACCGTCGCCAACAGCGTGCCGGGTTCGTCCGAAGTCCCGGCCGCACGAAACCAGCCGGCTCCGTAGTCTGCGATCAGCGCGAGATGGGCAAGCGTCTCAACGTTCTGCACCAGAGTCGCAGCGCCGCCGATGCCGCGTTCGCTGACGCGCAGCGGCGCGTATCGAGGCAGCGCAAGGCCGCCCTCGATACGGTGCACAACCGCGGTTTCCTGACCGGCGATGAAACGCGGCGCAGCTTCGACCACCGTGACCGGCACGCGGTCGACACCAGCGCGCACTCGCTCCGCGACGGCTTCCCGTACCCGTCTCAGCACCCGTTGATCGGGGTGTATGTATGCGTATGCCTGCCGTGCGCCGACGGCTTCGGCGGCCAGCTGCAGCCCGTCGAGCACGAGATGCGGGTCCGAGTAAAGCAGGGTTCTGTCTTTGCACGAGGCGGGCTCGCCTTCCGCGCCGTTCGCCACGACCACTGCGCCGCCAGCTGCCCGCAATACCGCCTCAAGCTTGCGATAGGTAGGGAATCCGGCTCCGCCCCGACCGGTCAAGCCCGCCGCACGGACCTCGTCTATCAACACCTGGGGCGCGCCCCGATACGAGGCGGGACCGTACAGCGCCCGGTGCTGTTCGAGGCTGAGCGACCGGTCGGGGTAAGGCAGAAGCCGGCGGAAATCGGAGCCTTGGTACACCGACGTATCCGAGGGCTGAGTCGCCATGACGTTCACTGCTGCCTACCCCCGCTGAGTTGTTCGGTCAGGACGGAAACGCGCGCGGCGCGCGGCACATCGTGCGGCCTTCGACCCTCGCTGACCCGCCAGGCCAGCGCCGCGAGGACGGCGAGGACGCATCCGATGCCGAGGCCGAGCAGCCAGCCGCTCTGCATGTCGGTGCTGCTGCCGAGGCTGTGTGCGACGGATACCGGCCAGGAGAGGTAAGCCAGCCAGTGCACCCACCGCCAGGTGCGATGCCCAATCCGGGCGCGAAGCAGGCTCGTGATGATCAGAGCGAGGATGAGGTCGAAGGCGACCGTACCGAGCCCGAGCCACAGTGGCTCGTAAGAGGCGGCGAACGGGATTATCGCGTCTGTGAGGCGGATGTTCACGTAGGAGTCGGCGACCGCGGTGACGATATGGATCGCCAGGAAGGCGACCGAAAGTAACGAGATGCTGCGGTGCAGGCCGACCACGGCGAACCTCGGCAGGCCGGGCAGCCTGCCATGTTTCTGGACCGCGACGCCGAGCACGACGACACCGGTGAGCATGATCAACGACACGACGCCGGTGGCTCGGCTGGTGTACCAGAGCGCGGTACTCGACGTGATGCCGCTCGCCGCGGCGCTCATCTTCCGATTCCAGTCCCAGGCGAGAGCGCCGCGCGCATTCCGCCGCCCGCGAGCGAGCCGACTGACTCAGCCTGCTGATCCGGCGGCCAACCGCCAGTGGTCCGCACCCGCCCGTCCAAGTCCACCAACCGGGCC
The DNA here is from genome assembly GCF_035605935.1 of Actinocrinis sp. Taxonomy (GTDB): domain Bacteria; phylum Actinomycetota; class Actinomycetes; order Streptomycetales; family Catenulisporaceae; genus Actinocrinis. The sequence goes on from NZ_DATNGK010000266.1 coordinate 63,708, forward strand.
GCAATCCCCCGCTGCTCGAAGCGCGCGAGCGCCGCACGCCCCCTGATGATCGCGCCGGTCGCCGCGACGTTCGCGGTGAGACAGTCCGGCGCGGTGACCGAGACGGTGCGCCACACGGTCGGCGCCGGCAGTCCGTCGCGCGGGTTGAGGATGTGGTGCAGCACGGCGCCGCCGCGTTCCCAGCGCCGAGCGGTCGTGCTGGAGGTGGCCAGCGCGCCGCCGCGCAACGCGATCGTCTGCGCCGGGCCGGTCGGCGCGTCATCCGGATGACCGGTCACGTCCTGGACCCGCACCCGCCATCCGCCGCGCGGCGCCGGTCCCGCGGTGGCGATGTCGCCGCCCAGTGAGACGAGCACGCCGCAGCGCAGCCGTTGCGCGATCCGCGTCGCCGCCCGGTCCGCGGCCCACGCCTTCGCGGTCGCACCGAGGTCGAGGCGGGTGCCCGGCGGCATACGCAGGCTGCGCGAGGCTCGCTCGAAGGTGATCCGCCGCCATCCCGGCACCGGCCGCGCGCTGAGCGTGATCGCGGGGCCGTTCGGCGCGACCAGCGCGAAATCTCGGTCGTATCCGAGGGCTGACATTGCCTCGCCGACGGTCGGGTCGATGTCGCCGTCGCTGGCGCGCGCCGCGTCCAGCGCCACGCCGATCGCCTCGGTCAGCAAAGGGGAAAGAGTCACCCAGCGGCCGTCAGCGGCGTCGAGCGCGGCCAGTTCGGAATCCGCGCGAAAACGGCTGCACGCGCGGTCGAGACCATCGAGGTCTGATTCGAGGAGCGAACGCGCCGCGGCGAGCCGGCCGGGGTTGGTGACCAGCAGGCTGATTCGGGTGCCGATGGCGGTCCAGTCGCTCGCCCCGACGCGCTCCTCGATCGGCGGGGCGGGCCGGGTCGCGGTGGTGGCGCTCATCACGAACCTCCCGAGGTGACTTGGGCGTTCTGGTTCGTGGACTGCGGGGCCTGGCTGGTGCTGCCGCTGTTGGTCGTGGTGTCGTTACTGGTGCCGCTGTCGCTCGTCGTGCTCTGCGACGTGCTGCCCGATGACGATGATGACGAGGTGGAACTGGACGAACTGTGCGTCGATCCGGGCAACGCGACGGCGAGGGCGACGGCTCCGGCGACTCCGGAGACGCCCACGACGGAGGTAATGGCGTTCACCCGAGCGCGATCGCGCCGCCTGGTGCGCTTCGGCTGGTCGAACATCGCTGCGTACTCCGTCCGCTAGGTCCGCTGATCACTGCTGTATCGCGGTCCACTATCCGCGGCGCTGATGAGCGGCACGCTGGGCTGCGGCGAAGGGGAAGATGAGAAAACTCAAGGAAGTTGCTGAGAGCGGACGCCGAGCTACTCCGGAGGCAGTCGGCGCAAACGCTTGATCTGCGAGCGCCGCGTCTTGTCCTCCAGCCGCCGCGCCACCGCCCCCTTCGACGGCTTGGTCGCCCGCCGCGCCCGCGGCGCAGCGGCGATCGCCTCGGCGAGCAGCGCGGCCAACCGGTCGCGGGCGGCTTGGCGATTGCGCAGCTGAGAGCGGAATTCCGCGGCGGAGATGGCGAGTTGACCGTTCGTCAGGCGGCGCTCCAGCCTGGCGAGCGCTCGGGCCTTGAGTTCGGGCGGCAGCGCGGACGAACCGGCCAGGTCGAAGATCAGCTCGGCCCTGCTGTCGGTCGTGTTCACGCCTTGGCCGCCGGGCCCGGACGATCGGGAGAAGCGCCAGTTCAGCTCGTGCGCCGGAATCACCACGGCGGCGGTGACGCGCAGCGGTCCGGAGGCAAGGTCCTCGTCCGAAGGCATGACCCGCTCCCCCCACGTTTCGCGATCACCAGACGACGGCGCAGTCTACGGGCATCGATGGCCGGCGGCCAGGGACTTGTTCGCAAAGCGCGGCGCCATCTCGTTCCCGACATCTCGTCCGCGACAAGCAACGGTCGCGCCGGCCGGATGGTTGGACCCGGGCGGCGCGACCGTGAGCGCTTGTGCGAGGCGCCTGACTACAGCGACGGCAGGCCCGGAACCGGGAGCGAGCCGACTCCCGGAACACCGGGCAGGCCTGGCAGACCCGCCGCGCCCGGAAGCGAGGGCGCGCTGGGAGCGCCAGGGAGCGAAGGCAGTGAGGGCAGGCTCGGCACGCCGGGCAGGCTGGGCGCGGCCGGGAGGTTCGGCGCGGAGGGAAGCTGCGGCGCCGCCGGGAGTTGCGGCGCCGCGGGAAGCGACGGGGCGCCTGGCACCGATGGCGCGCCGGGTGCGGACGGTGCGCCGGGTGCGGACGGTGCGCCGGGTGCGGACGGCGTGCCGGCCGTGGCGCAATCCAGGCTCTTAATCGCGTCGTTGAGCTTGTTGGCCTGCGCGACCTGCGCCGTCGCGCCGGCCAGATCAGGCGGGGTGGCCAGCAGGCTCTTCGCCGCCTGGGTCAGCGTCGCGGAGTAGTCCGCGAGCAGGCCCGCGCAGGTGGACGGGGAGACCTGCTTCGGCCCCTGCGCGCCGTTCGTCGCCGCCTCGGCTGCGGTCGCCCCGCAGAACGCCGTGGTTCCCGCGATGGCGAGGGTCGCGATCCAGCGAGCGTGTCGCTTCTGCACTGTGGTCCTCTTTCGGGCTGGTACCCCCCTCGGGTTCCGCAAGGCAGGTACCCGCTCCGGCCCGCGCCGCCGACTTCCGCCGTTGACATTCATCCGCTTGCCAGTTAAGTCGTACAACTCACCCGGACAGCAGCGGTCCCCGGCGTGGAGTTGGGAAGCTGCGCCACGCCGGGGACCGGATGATCCGTCAGATCAGCTCGTTCTCGAGCGCCGCGAGTTCCTCGGGCGTGCCATAGCTGATCGGGCCGTTGAACGTGCGCCGGGCGGTGACGAACCACCAGACCGCGGAGATCAGCAGCACCACACCGAGCGCGAGCGGCGCGTAGTTGAAGTTGTGCGCAGTGATCGGGTTGGCCTGCGGCAGCAGGAAGACCAGGCTGCTGATCACCACCCAGATCACCGCGATCAGGGCCACCGGCTTGCCCCACTTGCCCAGGTTCCACGGACCGGCCTCGAACTCCTCGCCGCGGCGCAGCCGCAGGAAGATCGGGATCGCGTACGAGCCGAACAGACCGATCACGTTCACCGACACGACCGCGGTGAAGGCCACCGTGGACCACAGCGACGGCAGCACCAGGATGAACGCGCCGACCGCGGCGAACCACACGCTCTTGACCGGCGTGCCCGTGCGCGGGTTGACCGAGTGCCACAGCCGCGAGCCGGGGATCGCGCCGTCCCGGGAAAACGCGAAGATCTGCCGCGAGTTGCTGGTCAGGTTCGCCATGCCGCAGAACAGCAGCGCGCCGATCACGATCAGCAGCAACAGCTTGGCCAGGCCGCCGCCCACCGCGTCGAGCACGATCTGCGCCGAGGCGAAGCCGGTGCCGCTGCCTGCCTCGTTACCGTAGTTCTGCACGGAGAACAGCAGCGCCAGCAGCAGCACGAAGCCGCCGATGCCCGAATACGCGATCGAACGTACGATGCCGCGAGGCGCGGAGAGCGCCGCACTGCTGGTCTCCTCGGTCAGGTGCGCGCTGGCGTCGAAGCCGGTGAACACCCAGGAGATGGACAGCAGGCCGATCATCGTCGCATACAGCCCGCTGGAGAATCCGGTCTGGTTCTCGAACTGGGTGAACACGAACGAGGCGGACTGGTGGTGCGACGGCTTGAACACCAGTACGGCTGTGATGATCAACGCGCCTACCAGCAGCCACCACACCGAGATGCGGTTGAGCAGCCCGACCAGCTTGACCGTGTAGGTGTTCGCCAGCGCGTGCACCAGCAGGATCACCGCGAAGATGCCCAGCGTGGTGTACTTCGTCGGGCTGTAGCTGGGCGATTCGACGCCGATCAGCACGTTGATGAAGCTGGCGGCGGCGAAGTCGGTGGCCGCGGTTCCGGCGATCTGCCCGGCGAAGTTGAGCCAGCCGGTGAACCAGGACCAGGCCGCGTTGTGCCGCTTGGCCAGCTTCGCGGCCCAGTAGTAGAGCGCGCCCGAGGTCGGATAGGCGGAGCAGACCTCTGCCATCGCCATGCCGACGAACAGGATCAGGGTGGAGACCACGATCCAGCCCCAGACCAGGGTGCGCGGGCCACCGGCACCGAAGCCGACGCCGAAGCCGGTGAACACTCCGGCGATGATGTTGATGATGGTGAAGGAGACCGCGAAGTTGTCGAACCAGGTCAGCCGGCGCGACAGCTTGCGCGGATAACCCAGCTCGTGCAGCCGCTGGTCATCGTCGAGCAGCGCGGCCCCGGCGGACCGTTGATCCTGTGACGCCCGTGTCGTGAAAGACATCTCAGCGCTCACTTTCTCGGTATTTGCTCTGTGGGTGGGTGGGTGCGAAGCGGTGGAGCTTAAGGGGTGCGGACCCGGCAACGCTGGCGGGCGCGCGTGAGCTGTTCGACGGGATCACCGAACAGCGACCACGGATGGGTGGAGGCGTAGGGGCCCATGGCGCGGAACACCTTGGCCGCCTCCCAGAGCCGGTCGCCCATGTAGAGGGCGTGTGCGAGCACCGAGAAGTCCGCGACCGGCACCAGCGGCTCGCGCTCCACGGCGCGGAACCAGCCGTCGAACACGTGCATCGAGGTGAACAGCGCGTGCTGGTCGGTCCACTGGCGGTCGGCGAACTGGCCGCGGGAAGGATCGTCGCGCAGGTCGCGGTAGTGCTCCACGTATGCGGTCAGCGGCAGGACCTGCAACGCGCAGTCGGCCGGGCTGTGCAGCGAGACCCAGCGCGCGACCTCCCACATCGCGTCCGGGCTGCCGCCGTAGCGGGGATAGAAGCAGGCCAGCAGCCGGTGGTGCGCCTCGCGGCCGAGCGGGTCGCGCTCGCGCGCCTCGCCGAGCAGATCCCACGGGCCCGGCGAGGTGACGCCTTCGGGTCCGGGCACCTTGGCGTGGCCGAGCCGGGCGAGGGCAAGCAGCCCGACCCACGGCGTCGGGTCAGGCGGATCAGCGTCCGCGCACACCAGGCAGGCGCGCTGGGCCAGGGCGGCCAGATCCCCGGCGCGTTGGTCGCCGGAGTCGGCCGCGCGCAGCGCCCGCGCCACCGCGGTGCGCGCGTAGATCAGCAGGGCATCAGGGTTCGATGGTTCATCGGACAGCCAACGCTCCGCGACGTCCAGCCCGGCGGCCACCGAGGCGAGCACCAGCGAGCGCTGCGCGCGCAGTTCGAAGTCGCCGCGGGTGGCGGCGATCAGCGCGCGCGCCTCGTGGAACCGGCCCGCCTTCAGGTCCAGGGCCACCTGGGCCAGATCGCGATCCGCACCGGCCGGGTTCCATACGAAGGCTGGTTTGCTCACCGCGCCTCCCGGTCGCGGAGCCGAGCGCGCGGGCCTGCTATCGCACAGGCACTCGTGATCGGCACAGCGGCTCCCGGCTTGCTCGGCGGTGCGTTCCAGTGACAGATCCGGTCAAACGCAGGACACGATATCAACAACGGCAGCAGGTGAAAGCAGGCACCGAATTCGGCACGTTACGTGCGTGCAATCTGTAGCTCACAGTGCAGGTCGAGCGGTGTTTGGCGCGGCGCGAGGGTGGCGTCGCCGGATGCGATCAAGGTGGCGGCACCGACTCGGAGCGATCATGATCAGGGCACGTCGATTGTGATTGATGACAGCCGTGATGATCGAGTACGAAGATCACTACCGCAGGATGCTGTCTACCGCCGGAGATCAGAGGTCTTGCTGACGCCTGACGTCGACATGCGCGCTACCGCGCCGGTAGCGCGGCCAGCACTGCATCGCCGAATGCAGATCGTCGTCGCCCAGCTCCGGCTCGGTCAGCTCGGTCACGCCGTCGCGGCTCGCACTTAGCCCGTCCAGCACCATCGGCACGTATCGCCGCCAACCGCCGTCGCGCACGCCGTGGGTGAACTCCACCGTGGCCGAGATCATCAGCTGCACGGCCATGATGTCCGTCGCGCGGAAGTCCGCACGCAATCGGCCCTGCTCCTGCGCGCGCTCGACCAGTCGCTCCATCATCGGCTTGATCCGGTCCCGCATCTGGGCGATCCGGTCGCGGCCGTAGGTCTCCGAGAGCATCACGTCGCGCAGCCCGAAGTCGGCGGCCTGGACCTCGGCCATCCTGGTCAGCAGCCCCACCAGGCCCTGCCACGCGTCGGGGTTCGCCAGCGCCTGCTCGGTCAGCTCGAGGATCTGCGCGAAACCCTCCTCGAACAGCGCGTCGATCAGCGCCTCCTTGTTCGGGAAGCGGCGGTAGACCGTGCCGACGCCGAGGCCGGCGTGTTTGGCGATCTCGTCGAGGGTGGCTTCCAGCCCGCGCTCGGCGAAGACCTCCTTGGCCGCGACCAGGATCCGCTGCCGATTGAGCTCGGCATCGCGGCGCAGCGGTCGGGGGGCGGCGGGCGGCGTGGTCGGGTCCATGGCGCGGCAGTCTACCTCCGGCGAAAAACAAGTGGAGGTCTTTCCTCCGGTTCTATGATACGCTCACCGATAGATGTGGAGAACCATCCTCCAGATACGTGGGGACAGCTCATGACTGACACCACTACGGGCAACTCCGAATCCCCGGGCCGCACCGGCTCCGGCGCGGTCGACGCAAGGCCCCTCGGCGCGACGCCGACGCCGGCCGGAAACCTCCCGGCCGAGAATCCGCACCACGCGCGGCGCTGGCTCATCCTCGCCGTGATCGGTATCGCCCAACTGATGATCGTGCTCGACGCGACCATCGTGACCATCGCGCTGCCGGACGCCCAGAAGGACCTCGGCTTCGGCAACGGCGACCGGCAGTGGATCGTGACCGCGTACTCGCTGGCCTTCGGCGCGCTGCTGCTGTTCTTCGGCCGGCTGGCCGACCTGATCGGCAAGAAGAACACCTTCATCATCGGCCTGATCGGCTTCGGCCTCGCCTCCGCCCTGGGCGGGGCGGCGCCCAACTTCGAGGTCCTGGTCACCGCACGCGCGCTGCAGGGGGCGGCCGGCGCGATGCTGGCGCCAGCGGCGCTCTCGCTGCTGACCACCACCTTCACCGAGCCCAAGGAACGTGGTACCGCTTTCGCGGTATTCGGCGGAATCGCCGGCTCCGGCGCCGCGATCGGCATGCTGCTGGGCGGGCTGCTCACCGAGTACTTCAACTGGCGCTGGACGCTGTTCGTGAACGTCGCGTTCACGGTGGTGGCGCTGGCGGGAGCCGTCGTCTTGCTGCACACTCAGCGCTCTGAGAATCGCCCGAAGCTGGACCTGTTCGGCACCGTCACCATTTCCGGCGCACTGTTCTGCCTGGTCTACGGCTTCTCCAACGCCGCCTCGCATCCGTGGAGCGCGCCGTCCACCTGGATGTTCCTGGCGGTCGCCGCGCTCGGCGTGGTGATCTTCACCTGGTGGCAGACCCGCGCGTCACACCCGCTGATGCCGCTGCGCATCCTGCTCGACCGCGACCGCGGCGGCTCGTTCGCGGCGGTGTTCATCACCGGCGCCGGCATGTTCGGCGTCTTCCTCTTCCTCACCTACTACCTGCAGATCATGTTGGGGTACTCGCCGGTCAAGACCGGCCTGGCCTTCCTGCCGATGGTGTTCGTGCTGATGGCCTCGGCGACACTGGCCACCACGCGGCTGCTACAGACCGTCGGCGCACGCCCGCTGGTCGCCATCGGCATGGCGCTGTCCGGTGCCGGCATGGCCTGGATGACCGGGATCGACGTCACCACCAGCTACCCCACGCACATCCTCGGCCCGCTGCTGGTCATCGGGATCGGCATCGGCCTGGTGATGGCCCCGGCGATGAACGTCGCCACCTTCGGGGTGAACGCGGACGACGCGGGCGTGGCCTCGGCGCTGGTCAACACGATGCAGCAAGTCGGCGGCTCGATCGGTACCGCACTGCTCAACACGCTGGCGACCGCCGCGGCGACGAGTTACCTGGCGGGCAAGCGGCCGACCCCGCTGGTCCTCGCGCACGCGCAGCTGCACAGCTACATCACCGCGTTCTGGTGGTCGGCGGGAATCTTCGCGGCCGGCGCGATCATCTGCGGCCTGCTGCTGCGGCCCGGCGTGCATACCAACGAATCGGACGCGGCGCCCGCGCTTCACGGATAGAAGCCCGAGAGCGTGTTTCGAAACTAGCGGCGGATAAGGCCGCGGCGTCTGGCGCGTGCGATCGCAAGGCGGAGGGTCGTTCTCGTACCGGGCGTACGCGGACGATCCGACAACGCAGCGAGCGTGCGTGGCAGGCGCCGCGGCCCCGGCGAGACTTTCCAACACGCCCAAGCCGCAGAGTCTCAGGACTCTTCGTCAGCGTCATCCAGCTGCGCGCGGCTCGCGAAGAACTCGGCGTTCTCGCGGGCCGTGCGCGCGAACTCCGGGTAGCCCCAGCGCTCGCAGCCCTCTGCGAACGCCAGCTGCCACTGGGAGGCGCCCGCGGCGTTCTCCCCGAGCACCGCGATGGCCAAGCTCAGTGTCTTGAGTGCGGCCTCCAGCGCCGCGACGAACTCTTCGCGCGCGTCGCCCTCTTGCGGATGCTCGAGCAGTGACCACAGGTCGCGCGCCCCGGCTTCGGCGGCCCTCTGTGCTTCCGGGAGCAGTTCCTCGGTCTCCTCCTGCGACAGCGTCTGCATCTCGATCCGCTTGACCACGTGCTTGAGCCGCAGTGTGCGCGCCCGCGCGATCAGAAAGTCCCGATAGCGCTCGGCAGTCGAGTCGTCCTCGGCGCAGGCGCGTAGGTGCGCGACCGCTTCGTCGAGCTGTTCGAGTGCTGCTTTGATATCGGTCGCGGCCAGCAGCCGGGCCACCGACTCGAGCGCCGCGGTGGTCGGTTGGTGACCTGCCGACGACCGGCCGTCCCGCGCCGATTCCCGATACGCCTCAAGCGCTGCCGCCTCATCGCCGTCCTGCTCGGCCGACTCGGCGAGTTGGTGCAGCAGCCAGGCGCGCGCGGTCGGGTAGTCCTTCGGGACGAGCGCGAGCACGTCGCGCAGCACACGTGCCGCGTCGCGCGCTCGATCGAGCTTGCACAGGCTGATCGAGTAGTGCAGAGAACTGAGATGGATCAGCTCTCGGCATTCGTCGTCATCCCAGCGCCCCATGATCTGTGCGAGCGCCGGATGAAAGAAGTTCAGCGCCGTTTCGTGGCGCCCTGCGCGGTGATGCACCTCACCCATCAGCAGCCTGGCTCGCGCCGCGCCCACCGGATCGCTGCCCGCCAGCAGGCGCGCCGCCTGCACCGCCGCCTGCGCCACCTCGTCGTCCCGCGCGTGCTCCGGATCCCGTGAGCTTTGCGCGTTAATCGCCTCGGCGAGCAGCAGCGCGGTCAGCCCGGGCAGGTCGGGGGCGACCGGTGGATTGCCGAGCTGCGAGACGCGCCGGGCGCAGCGCTCGGCATCGGCGGGCTGGTGTGCGGCGAGCAGCACCTGTCCTCGGCGCAGCAGTGCCTCCGCAGCGAGCCAGGGCTGGTATACCGCGCTGTACACGTCGGCCAGGTCGCCGAGGCGATCCAGCAGGCTGCTGATATACCCGGTGGCTTCACCTTCGTCGCCCTGCCGAGCGAACATGCGAGCCATGGCGCCGGTGACCTCGGCCCAAGCCCGCGCCGCGGCGGCGTACTGAGGCGTGGCGCCGTGCGCGTCGGCCAGCTCCCGGAAGGTCCGGTACTCCTCGGAGGCTTCCTCGGCGATGAGCCGGCCGGCCTCCTCATCGATGTCCGGTTCGGCGTCCACGGCCCGCCGCCAGCGGTCCAGGTGCCGGTAGAGCCCGTACAAGCGGACCGTCACGAGCTGGGTCCCGGTGATCCGACCCCCCTCGAACTCGGCTTGCGCCGCTTTCCAGGCTTCCGCCTGCACGGTCGCAGCAGCCTCAGCCTCTTCTGCGCCGACGAGGTACCGCTGGAACGCGCTCATCGCCCGGCAGCGCAGCGCGTCGCCGGTGCGGCCGAGCGTCGCGTAGAGCGTTGCGGCGAAGGCGAGTTGTTCGTGGGCCGCGGCGTGATCGGCGCGCTGCGCGAGCGCGGTACCGCGGCTTTCGGACAGTTCCGCCGCCACATCGTCGCTCAGCCCGGTTCCGCTCGCGGCGACCTGCTCCCAGGCCGCGCATGCGTGCGGATGCCGCAGGAAGGAGAGGTAGCGCGCACGAGCCGCCAGCGCGTCCACGGCTGCGAATCCACGCGGGAGTGTCCGCGCAGCGCTGCCGTCGACGCGGCCGCGGGCGTCCCAGGGCATCGGGATCGGTGGCCATGTCGCTTCAAGCCAGCCCGACTCCAGCCATCCGGTCGGCGGCGGCAACTCGTCGTGCCGCAGCTTGGCGGTGCGCCAGGACTCCAAGGTCTCCGCATGCTCGCTGCCGCCGACGGCCGCGTCCTGGTGCGCGGCGTAGTCGGCGAGCACTGCGTCGAGTTCGGCGTAGAGGGCCGCGGCGGTGACGATCTGGCGCGGCGAGCGGGTGATCGGCAGGTCCCCGTGTCCGGCATCGACGAGCAGCTTGAGGAAGAGCAGAAAGCGCCCGTGCACCCACCAGTACTCGCCGACCGCGTCACGATGTGCGGGCAGCCAGTCGATGTGGTCGTGCAGGATCTCCAGGCCGCGCAACACATCGCGGGTCCGGTTGACGAACAGCGCGTGCAGTTCCAGTTGGCGCGGCAGGTCGCGGCGGCGGCGGACCACCGGGTACCCGAGCCGGTGGTGTTGCCGGGCCTTGTCGAAGCGGTCGAGGTTGAGCAGGTCGATCATCACCTCGCCGTGGGCGATGCCGACGTGCGAGCGTTCGCAGCTGCGCACCCCGGCGATGATCGCCAGCCAAAGGTCCACGGCCTTGGGCAGTTCGTCCTGCCGCTCGTACCAGTAGGCCGCGGTGGCCAGGTCACAGGCGTCGCAGGCGGCTCCGGCGTCCCCATCCTCGGCCAGCAGAGCCTCGATACGCAGGGTGGCCAGCTCGTTCTCGCCGCGGCGGCGGTGAATCCAGTACCGGCTGCGGTGTACCGCCCGCAGGCTGTAGCCGCCGGTCAGGTAGAAGGATTCCATTTCGTCGGTGAGCCGATCGACCTCCGCGGCGGGCACCCGCTCGTCGGCGTCGAGGACATCGACGACATGCTGGAAGTGCTCACGGAAGCGGAAACGCAGCGCCGCGTCGAAGACCTCTGACTTGGTCTGCCAGATCCGCCAGGCCCGGCTGAAGGCGAGGACCATGCCCTGCTCGTCGCCGTCCTCCTGGCAGTCGTCGGCGAGGCTGAGCAAGGCGGAGGCGAGGGCCGCCGGGTCACCGATCTGCTCGGCCTGCGCGACCAACTCCTCGCGCCGCGCGGTGCGCTCCCGGCCATAGGGCAGCTCGTCCGCGGCGGCGAGCGCGGCGTGGAGCTGGGCGAGGTCCATGGCCGGCGCTCCGCTCTCAGGCCACGGTCGAATAGCGGAGGCTGAGCGGTGGTGCGGACGGCGCGGCCGGCGCCGTGGTGAAGAGCGGGAGGACCGATCCGCCCGGGTGCAGTTGCTCGGCGCGTTCGGTCAGCCGGCGCGCGAGTTCCGGCTTGTCCCAGGACTCGAATTCAGCCGCCCAGTCGCGCAGCTTGGCGGCCGCGGCCAGTGCGCGGTCCAGGTGGCCGCCCTCGATCCGGGCCGCCGCCATCAGCGCGACCGCGAGCCGTTCGAACAGCAGGCCGTCGGGTACGGGCCTTGGCCCGGCGGCGCCGGAGGTTTCGCTCGCTGCCCCGGCCGGAACCAAGCGTCGCAGACCACTGATTGCGGCGGTCGCGTGCTGGTACGCCTCGCCGAGCAGCTTCTCGCTCTCGTCGGCGGCGAGCGACCGGTTCTGCGCGAGGTTGAGCACGATGCGCGCCCGCTGCAAATGCGTCTCAGCAAGCTCATATCGAGCCGGCCCGTGCCGTGCGTCGCTTCCGTCGTCGGCGGCCAGCACGGTGATCAGCTCGCCGCCGGCGCGATCCATCACGGCGAGCGCCGCGTCCAAATCCTCCGCGGCGAGCAGCCAGGCCGCCGATCGCAGGCACTTGACGCGCACCAGCGGCTCGCCGACCTGCTGCCAGAGCTGCGCCGCGCGCTCGAACGCCGCGGCAGCGTCCGCATGCCGGCCCGCACGCTCAAGCGCGGTCGCGGCGTCCGCGGCCAGCATCGCGTGCGGAACCTGATTCGGCCACGCCTTGACCCGATCTGCCATGCTCAGCAGGAGTTCAGCGGCGCGACGCGGATCGCCAGCCGCTATCAGGCTGTTGCCATAGGCGCGGGCGGCCTGCGCGATCACGGGCTTCCACTCGTCCTGCTCCCAGCGCGCCTGCGCGGTCTTGAGCGCGGGCTCGAAGAGCGCGATCGCCTCCTCGGGTCGTCCGGCCACGGACAACGCCTCAGCCGCGAGCAGGTGCGCCCGCGTCTCTTCGTCGCCGCGGCCTTCCTGGCGGGCGAACGCGGCCGCCGCGGCCAACGCCGGAGCGACGGCCTCCGACTCGCGTCCGTCCTGGAGCCAGATTGCCTCGGCGAGCAGCATCGCGGCCGAACCGCGCAGCGCCGTGTCGAGATTGTGCTCGACCGCGGCGCGAGCGTACCGCTCGGCCGCCGGAAACTCGCCGCGCGCACGCGCGATCCGGCCGAGAGTCAGCTGCGCCGCCGTCGCGCACCAGGGCGCGCCGCCCTCGTGGTAAAGCTCGGTTGACAGGCGCAGGCTCTGCTCGGCGGACTGCGCCTCGCCGGCGGCGAGGCGCACCTGCGCCGTCATTGCGGCCGCAGCGGCGCCATACAGGGCGACCTCGAACCGGCGGCACTCCTCGGTCAGCTCGTGCAGTTCGGCGAGCGCGTCGCGCGCGGCAGCCGCAAGGGCGTCGCGACCCTTATCAGGCTCCGGTGATGGCGGGGTCTTGCCGCCGCCGCTTTCGCCGGGTCCCGTGTCCGTGCGTGGTTTTCCGCCGAACCAGGGTGAGGGCGCGGGGCGGTCAGCGGTGTCTTCACCGCTTCCGGCGTGCTCACCCGGCTGCGCGGTCGCCAGGGACTGCCAGATGTGGAACTTCTGATACCCGCTGCCGATCCGCACGGCCAGGTATTCGTTCGGCGTGATTTCGTGCCCTGCGAGAGCGTCGGCGGCCGCGAGGCGAAGTGCGGACTGGTCGCTCGCCGCGGCATCCTGCTGACCACTGCGCAGGAGCGCGAAAGCCGCGCGGCTTGACGCGCGCAACGCGAAGCCGAGTCTGCCCTGCGACCGATAGCGCTCGGCGATCTCCAGCAGCCGCGCGCGCTGCACGGCCGCGGCCACACCGTCGTTGACCCCGATGGTGGCGCCGTCCGCGAGCACCGCCTGCTCGTCGAACTCAGTCTGCGCGTCCTCGGGCAGCGGTCTGCCGGTTGCCTTGGCCGCCGCCTGCGCTCGCTGCCAGGCGTCAAGGGCGTCCGGGTGCCAGAGCTCTGTCAACCGGCGCGCTTCGGTGATCAAGTCTTCGACGGGACGTGGCTTCTGGCGCGGCGCTGGGGTAGCGGCCGACCGGCCGCCGCGCGCGGAGGTTGCCGGCAGCACGGTGCGGGCGTCGAGAGCCAGGGCGCTGAGGAACGGCTGCCTGCTGCGGCGATGCACGATCCGGCTGCTGAAGGCCGCGGTGCCGTTGCGTTCGTCGAACCGGGCCGCGATCGAGGAGAGTTCCTCGTCCACCTCGTCCCGCAACTCGCCGATCGGCTTCGTGGCGCCCCCGATGATCGCGAACGGCAGATCATCGAGGCCTGACGTGGTCAGCACACGCAGCAGCACGCTGACACCGCCGAGAAAGGCGGCGCGGCGCTCGGTGGCACTGCGCCCGGCGGCTTCCTGGTTGCCGTCAACCCGCCCGGTCGCGCTGCGGTCCGTCAGCCAGTGCCCGTGCTCGGCCAGCAGCTCAAGCCCGCGAGCTGTGTTGCCGGTGAGCGCACAGAACTCGATGTGCGCGCCGATCTCAGCGCACATAGACGGCTTCAGCCGGGAGATCCGGTAGCCCTCGACGTGATTCGCCTGGGCCTGCGTTCCCTTTCCTAGCCGGATCAGCGGTATCAGGGAACGGGCGAGCACTCCGTGCGGCTCCGCGTCGCAGAACACAGAACCGTCCAGGATCTTTTCCCAGGCCTCGAATGCCCGCGCGTCCTCGCCACGCTCGGCATACCAGTCCCCTATCTGGCTCTGCTCGCAGACGAAGCAGCCCGCGGAAAGATCACGCGGCGCGGCCAACCACAGCTCGAATTCCTGCTCCGCCGTCGCGGTGTGGCCGACTTGCCGCGCGAGGCGGTGGCGGATTTGGTGGACGGCGCGGGTACTGTCACCGCGCCCGCGCGTCTGCTCCTCGAGAGCGTCCAGCGCACGGTAGATCTCATCGAGCGGAACGGCGGCGTCCTCGACTAACCCAGAGGCGATCACCGGAGCGCCGATCACTGTAGCGTCGATGAAAGCGGCGCCGGCCTGCCCAGGGACACTGGACCCGGGGTCGGCGGGCTCGGCATCTTCGAGCGAAGGCACCGGTGCACACCTCCCCGAAGGTTCCCGTCCCGTCGCCTTGTCCCGGAAACCTACCGCACTCTCATCGCGCACAGTCACGACCGTCGACACGTTTCACGCGACTTTCCGGTTCGACTTTCTAGGGCCGGGTCGCGACGATCGCCGCAGCCTCTGTTTCGTCGTCGAGAACGACCCGAGGCGATAGCCCTCCATCAGCCATGATGCGTATCGCCTCCGGCAGTTGCCGGTCGCTGGCCTCGACGAGCAAGTGGCCACCCGGCGCGAGCCAGCGTGCGCTTTGACGGGCGACCGCGCGCATCACGTCGAGGCCGTCACCGCCCCCGTCGAGCGCAACCAGCGGTTCGTGATCACGTGCCTCCGCAGGCAGCAGCGCGATGTCTTCAGTGGGCACGTAGGGCACGTTCGCGATCAGAACATTGATCTTGCCGCGCATGGCATCGGGCAGCGCGTTATAGAGGTCACCCTGATATACCCGGCCGCCGAAAGACGCCAGGTTGCGCCGCGCGCACTCGACGGCCGCCGGATCGATGTCCACCGCGTGCAGGTCGACCGATCGTGTCACGTTCGCCGCGAGAGCAGCTCCCAGAGCGCCGGATCCACAGCAGAGGTCGACGACAGTCAATGGAGCCCGCGATGAAACTTGCGCGGAGAGTCGAGCGGCCTCGCGCGCCAGCAGCTCGGTGCGGCGCCGCGGAACGAACACGCCGGGGTCGACCGCGATGCGCAGGCCGCAGAACTGCGCCCAGCCGAGTACCTGCTCAAGCGGCAGCCCGCCGGCCCGCCGCCGGACCATGCGATCAAGCTGCTCAGGCGTGTCCGCCTGAGCGATGAGCAGCCGCGCCTCATCCTCGGCGAAGACGCAGCCTGCCGCGCGCAACGCGGCGACCACGGACTCGGATGCTGATACGGACGTTGACGAGGGTTCGAAGATCGACACAGCGGCCCTTCGGAGAGCTTGGGGAGCCCTCCGCCCGGCTAGCCGACGTGACGCTCGGCGGCGCGAGGGGAGAACGTCCCGCTTGACCTGACTGCGGTGTGCGAAACACGCACGGCTGTCCTCACCTCCTCGAAGCTCGCCCTGCCGCCATGCGGCCTGAAGCAGCGAGTCTAGGGCATGTTCCAAACACGCTCTAGCGAAAACCGCTGCTCAGAGACACCCGATCGTGATCGTCCGAATTGGCCCCAATCGGCCGGACTTTCACGTCTGGCGGCCGGGGCCGGTTCAATCCGGCCGGATCAACGACTGGTTTCGATCGCGTTGCGGACCCTTGACCCCCCGGAATGTTTGCGCTAACAATTCTCCATCGACGCCGGGAACGGCGCTCGCCGCCCACGTCCAGTGGGCGGACGTCCTAGACTCAGGCCACCGCGGCGACGGGGCCGCGGACACGGAGGGAGGCGGAGCAAGGCATGCGCGTCATCGACGGCGATCGGGCACCGGTCATGGCCGACGTCGCACGTATCGCGGGCGTCTCGCACCAAACCGTCTCCCGAGTGCTCAACGACCACCCGAACGTGCGGCCGGCCACCCGTGACCGGGTGCTCGCCGCCATCCGCGAACTGGGCTACCGGCCCAACGCCGCCGCCCGCACCCTGGTCACCCGGCGCACCAACACGCTCGGCGTGATCAGCTTCAACACCACGCTCTACGGGCCGGCCTCGATGCTCTACGGCATCGAGCAGGCCGCCAAGCAGCACGACTACTTCGTCACCGTCGCCGCCCTGGCCGCGCTCGACCGCCGGTCGGTGCTCGACGCGGTGGAGCGGCTGCGCGACCAGGCGGTCGAGGGCATCATCGTGATCGCCCCGCAGACCACCGCGGTCGGCGCGCTGGCGAACGTCCCCTCGGACGTGCCGCTGGTCGCGGTCGGCTGTGGCACCCATTCCTCGCTGGCCTCGGTGGCCGTGGACAACGAGGGCGGAGCCGAGCGCGCCACCAGCTACCTGCTCGACCTCGGCCACCGCACCGTGCACCACATGGCCGGACCCGCCTCCTGGCTTGACGCGCAGGAACGCGAGATCGGCTGGCGGCGCACCCTGGAGTCCCGCGGCGCCTCGGTGCCCGAGCCGCTGACCGGCGGCGACTGGTCCGCACGCACCGGGTTCGAACTGGGCCACCGGATCGCCCGCGACCCGCAGATCACCGCGGTGTTCTGCGCCAACGACCACATGGCGCTCGGGTTGCTGCGCGCGCTGCAGCAGGCCGGACGCCGGGTGCCCGAGGACGTGAGTGTCATCGGGTTCGACGACATTCCGGAGGCCGAGTACTTCGGGCCGCCGCTGACCACGGTCCGGCAGGACTTCGACGAGCTGGGCCGGCGCGCCCTGCGCTCGCTGATCCAGCTGATCGACGCCGACCTGTCCGGAGTGGGGCGCGCGTCGGTTCGCGTGTCCATCGACCCCGGACTGGTGGTACGCGCCTCCGCGGCGCGTCCCGCGCTGTAAGCACAACGCAGAGCACGAGTACGACGAGCGACGAGCACTGATAAGCCGGGCCCGGCTGGGCGGCCGGCGGCATTCCCGAGGAAGGTTCGACTATGACAGAGGCGCGACATGGTTGTTAACGCTAACAATCATGGCGGTGGGGACCGGTACGTGATCGGAGTGGACTTCGGCACGCTGTCGGGACGCGCCCTGGTGGTCCGGGTCGAGGATGGCGCGGAGCTGGGGACCGCGGTGCACGAGTACGCCCACGGCGTGATCGACGAGGCGCTGCCGAATTCGGCCGGCGGCCGCGCACTGCCGCCGGACTGGGCGCTTCAGCACCCTGACGACTATCGCGAGGTGCTGCGCCGCGCGGTGCCCGCAGCCGTGGCCGCGGCCGGTGTCGACCCGGCGCAGGTCATCGGGATCAGCACCGACTTCACCGCCTGCACCGTGCTGCCGACCCTGGCCGACGGTACCCCGCTGTGCGAGCTCGACGAGTTCCGTGACCGGCCGCACGCCTACGTGAAGCTGTGGAAGCACCACGCCGCGCAGCCGCAGGCCGACCGGATCAATACTCTGGCACACAAGCGCCCCGAGCCGTGGATCGCCCGGTACGGCGGCAAGATCTCCTCCGAGTGGGAGTACGCCAAGGGCCTGCAACTGCTGGAGGAGGACGCGGAGATCTACGCGCGCACCGAGCGCTGGATCGAGGCGGCCGACTGGATCACCTGGCAGCTATGCGGCAGCGAGACGCGCAACGCCTGCACCGCCGGTTACAAGGGCATCCTGCAGGACGGCGTGCGCCCCTCGGCGACCTTCCTCACCACGCTCAACGCCGGTTTCGCCGACTTCAACGACAAGCTCGACCTGGCCCCCGGCGCGCCGGGCATCTCCCCGCTCGGCGCGCGGGCCGGGTCGCTCACCGCGCAGGCCGCCGCCTGGACCGGACTGCCTGAGGGCATCGCGGTCAGCGTCGGGAACGTGGACGCGCACGTGACCGCCCCGGCCGCGCAGGCCATCGAGCCCGGCCAGATGGTCGCCATCATGGGCACCTCCACCTGCCACGTGATGAACGGCGAGCAGCTGGCCGAGGTCCCCGGCATGTGCGGAGTGGTCGACGGCGGCATCGTCGACGGGCTGTGGGGCTACGAGGCCGGGCAGAGCGGCGTCGGCGACATCTTCGCCTGGTTCACCGAGCAGTCCACGCCCGGCTACGTCCAGGCCGAGGCCGCAGAGCGCGGTATCTCCGTGCACGAACTGCTCACCGAGCAGGCTGCCGCGCAACCGGTCGGCGCGCACGGACTGGTCGCGCTGGACTGGCACAGCGGCAACCGCTCGGTCCTGGTCGATCACCACCTCTCCGGCGTGATCGCCGGCCTGACGCTCAGCACCAAGCCGCACGAGGTCTACCGCGCGCTGCTGGAAGCGACGGCGTTCGGCACCCGCGTGATCATCGACGCGTTCGAAGAGAGCGGCGTGCCGGTCAACGAGTTCGTGGTCGCCGGCGGCCTGCTGCGCAACAGCTTCCTGATGCAGCTGTACGCCGACATCACCCGCCGTCCGCTCAGCCTGATCGGCTCGTCGCAAGGTCCGGCGCTCGGTTCCGCGATCCACGCCGCCGTCGCCGCCGGGGCGTACCCGGACGTGCCGACCGCCGCGCGTTCGATGGGCAAGATCGAACGCGCCGCGTACACCCCGGACCCGAAGCGCGCCTCGGCCTATGACGCGCTCTACGCCGAATACCTTCGGCTGCACGACTACTTCGGGCGCGGCGCCAACGAGGTGCTGCACCGGCTGCGCGAACTGCGGATCGAAGCCCTCGCTGACTGTGATTCAGCAGAGCGTGATTCAGCAGCGTCCGATTCAGCACAGCGTGATTCAGCAACGCTCAATGCAACAGGGGCGGAGGCCTGATGAGCATCCAATCCCACGAGATTGACCCGCTGCTGCGCGCGAAGATCACCCGGCTGCGTGCGGAGGTCTGCGCGCTGCACGCGCTGCTGCCGAGCAACAACCTGGTCGCCTGGACTTCCGGCAACGTCTCGGCGCGCGTGCCGGGCGCGGAGCTGATGGTGATCAAGCCCAGCGGCCTTGACTACGAGGACCTGACTCCCGAGTCGATGGTGCTGTGCGATCTGGACGGCAACGTCGTCGAGGGCGCATACAAGCCGTCCAGCGACACCGGCTCGCACGCCTACGTCTACCGGCACCGGCCCGAGGTCGGCGGCGTGGTGCATACGCACTCGACCTACGCGACGGCCTGGTCCGCACGCGCCGAGGCGATTCCCTGCGTGATCACCGCGATGGCCGACGAGTTCGGCGGCGAGATCCCGGTCGGGCCGTTCGCCCTCATCGGCGACGAGGCGATCGGCAAGGGCATCGTCGAGACGCTGGCCGGGCACCGCTCCCCCGCGGTCCTGATGCGCAACCACGGCGTGTTCACCATCGGCAAGGATGCCCGCTCGGCGGTCAAAGCCGCGGTGATGACCGAGGACGTGGCCCGCACCGTGCACCTGGCCCGCGCCTACGGCGAGCCGATCCCGATCCCGAGCGCCGACATCGACGCCCTCTACGACCGATACACCAACGTCTACGGACAGCAGCCCTCTGCGGACGGAGTCAACCAACAATGACGTCACTGGACGCCGCCCCCGGGTCCCTCTCCGGAGCCCCCCGGCGGCAGGTCTGGTTCCTCACGGGGAGTCAGGGCCTTTACGGCGAGGATACGCTGCGGCAGGTCGCCGACCAGTCCCGCGCGATCGCCGAGCAGCTTTCCGCGGCGCTCGGGGAGGGCGCCGACGGATCTACCGGCCCGGTCGAGCTGGTCTGGAAGCCGGTGCTCACCGACGCGGCCGCGATCCGGCGGCTGTGCCTCGACGCGAACGGCGAGGACAACTGCGTCGGCCTGATCGCGTGGATGCACACCTTCTCGCCGGCCAAGATGTGGATATCGGGGCTCGACGCGCTGCGCAAGCCGCTGCTGCACCTGCACACGCAGGCGAACGTGGCGCTGCCGTGGTCGACGATCGACATGGACTTCATGAACCTTAACCAGGCCGCGCACGGCGACCGCGAGTTCGGGTTCGTGCAGACCCGGCTCGGCGTGCCGCGCAAGACCGTGGCCGGGCATGTGAGCGACCCGAGCGTGGCCGAGCGGATCGGCACCTGGGTCCGCGCCGCGCAGGGGCTCGCCGAGGTGCGCACGCTGAAGCTGGCCCGGTTCGGCGACAACATGCGCGACGTCGCGGTGACCGAGGGCGACAAGGTCGAGGCGCAGCTGCGCTTCGGCGTCTCGGTCAACACCTATGGCGTCAACGACCTGGTCGCGGTGGTCGACGCGATCACCGACTCGCGGATCGACGACCTGGTCAAGCAGTACGAGGACGAATACCGCGTCGCGCCCGAGCTGCGCAGCGGCGGCGAGCGGCACGACTCGCTGCGGTACGCCGCGCGCATCGAGCTCGGCCTGCGCGACTTCCTGACCTCGGGCGGCTTCCGGGCCTTCACCACCAACTTCGAGGACCTCGGCGGGCTACGGCAGCTGCCGGGCCTGGCGGTGCAGCGGCTGATGGCCGACGGCTACGGCTTCGGCGGCGAGGGCGACTGGAAGACCTCGGTGTTGCTGCGCACGGTCAAGGCGATGGCGGCGGGCCGGCCCGGCGGTACCTCGTTCATGGAGGACTACACCTACAACTTCGAGCCCGGCCGCGAGGTCATCCTCGGCGCGCACATGCTCGAGGTCTGTCCCTCCATCGCGACCGAGACACCGTCCTGCGAGATCCACCCGCTCGGCATCGGCGGGCGCGAGGACCCAGTGCGCCTGGTCTTCGACGCGCAGCCCGGTCCGGCCGTGGTGGTCGGGCTCGCGGACCTCGGCGAGCGCTTCCGCCTGGTGGCCAACGAAATCGACGTGCTGCCTCCGCTCGAGCCGCTGCCCAAGCTGCCGGTGGCCCGCGCGGTGTGGACGCCACGGCCGAACCTGCGTACCTCCGCGGAGGCGTGGCTGACCGCGGGCGCCCCGCACCACACGGTCATGTCTTCCGCGGTCGGCGCCGAGGAACTGCACGACCTGGCCGAGATGCTCTCGGTCGAGCTGCTGGTGATCGACGCCGACACCACCGTCCGCCAATTCACCAGGGAGCTGCGATGGAACCAGGCCTACCACCGCCTGGCGCAGGGCTTCTAAGAGCCCTGCCGAGCGAATCCGCGGCTCACAAAGACCCCCCGGCCGCGCTGCCGCACCAGTGCGGCCGGGGTGACCAGTACCACCCTCACCAGCACCACCCGCAGTACCCGCACCACCGGCAGTACCCGCACCACCGGCTGTACCGCACAAAAGGCTCGTTCCGACCTATCCACCACATGAAGGGCACCGATCAACGATGATTGGCACACAAACGACCCGGTCCATCGCGGCGGTCTCGGCTGCCGCGCTGCTGGCCCTCTCGGCCGCCGCCTGTTCGAAGTCGAGCACCGGCTCGTCCGCGGGCAGCGCTCCGTCCGGTGGCGCCAGCGTCGCCAGCAACTGCCTGACCTCGCCGACCGCCACGCCGAACCCGGCCACCGACCCGGTCGGCTTCAACCAGGCGAACCTGGCCGACCTGGACAAGGCGCTCAAGTGCGCGATGAACGGCAAGGACCTGTCCTCGGTCAACATCGCCATGGTGGTCAACGTGGCGGCCGCCTACTGGAAGGCCGGTCAGACCGGATTCCTCAAGGGCTGCGCTGACCTGGGCATCTCCAACAGCAAGTGCACCTACTTCGCCCCGCCGAACGGCAAGCTGACTGAGCAGACCAGTGAGCTCGAGACGCTGCGCTCGCAGGGCGTGACCGGCTACTCGATCTCCGCGATCGACCCGGCCACCGCTAAGGGCACCATCGCCACCGACACCGCAGCCGGCATCGACGTGCTCGCGATCGACTCGCCGCTGCCCGGCACCGCCGCAGCCTCGCTGTACCTCGGCACCGTCAACTACGACGCCGGGTTCGCCGCGGGCACCCAGATGAAGAAGGTCCTCAACGGCACCGGCAAGGTGGCGATCCTGGTCGGCTCGCTCACCGCGTCGAACGCCACCCAGCGCATCGCCGGCTTCAAGGCGGCCATCGGTTCGGGCATCTCGGTCGTCCAGACCGTCAACGACGACCTGTCCGCGAGCACCGCGACATCTGACGCGGAGACCATCCTCGCGAACAACCCGGACGTCAACGGCCTCTACGGCGTGTACTCGTACGACGGCGGCGCCCTGGCCAGCGCAGTGACCACGGCCCACAAGACCGCCACGGTGCACATCGTGTCGGACGACTCGGACCCGGACACCCTGGCCGCGATCAGCTCTGGCGTCATCTCCGGCACCATCGTGCAGATGCCGTACGAGCAGGGCTACACCGGCGCCTACATCCTGGCTGCGGAGAAGGTCCTGGGTAAGGACGCGACGATGAACATCATCAAGCCGTACCTCGCCTCCGACGGCACCACCCTCAGCTCGGGCGTCGGCGTGATCACCAAGGACGACCTGAGCCAGTACAACTCGCTCGCCTCCTCCCTGGGAATCAGCTAACGATGAGTCTGCCCCAAAGCCCTGCAACATCGGGCACCCCCAGCCGCGCGGTTCTCGCGCGGCTGCGGGGGGTGCACAAGACCTACGGCCCGGTACGGGTGTTGGACCTCCCTGAACTCGACCTGTATGCAGGGCAGGTCGTCGGGGTGGTCGGGGAAAACGGCGCGGGCAAGTCCACGCTGATGGGCACTCTCGCCGGCTCCGTCCACCGGGACGGCGGAGAGATCGAGATCGACGGCGCGCCGCTGGTACCCGGTTCCACCCATGCCGCGCAGGACCTGGGCGTAGCCCTGGTCTCGCAGGAGTTCCCGCTGGTTGGGCAACTCTCCGTGGCGGAGAACCTGCTGCTCGGGCGGCGCCCGAAGGAGTCGAAGCGCAAGGTGCTGACGGACCGGCGGGCGCAGCGTGCCGAGGCCGTCGCCATCCTGGCCAGGATCGGCGTGACCGAGCGGGAGATCCCGGTCGGCCGCACGGTGCGCACCCTTCCGGTGCCCGCGCGGCAGCTGATCGAGATCGCCAAAGCCTTCGGCCGCAAGCCCCGGCTGCTCATCCTCGATGAGCCGACCTCATCGCTCGGCCCGGTCGAGGCGGCGCGCGTGCTGCGTCTGGCCCGGCAGCTGGCCGACGAGGGCGGCACGGTGCTGTTCATCGGCCACCGGCTCGATGAGGTGCGTCAGGTCAGCGACCGGATCATCGTGCTTCGCAACGGCCGGCTCGTCGCGGACCTGGATCGCGCGGAGGCGAGCGAAGACCGGTTGATCCGCGAGATGGTCGGCGGTGAGATCGCGCACAGCGAGCCGAAGGTCGCCGACCGGGAGAAGCCGGTGTTGCTGACCATCAAGGGTCTGACCGCCGACGGCCTCGGCCCGGTCGACTTGGAGGTGCGCGCGGGCGAGATCATGGGCATTGCCGGGCTGATGGGTTCTGGTCGCAGCCGGCTGATCCACACCGTGGCGGGCGCTCAACCCGCCACCGGCGGCACCATGCAGCTGGAAGGCGCGGCTTACGCGCCTCACGGCGTCGGAGACGGCGCGCAGGCGGGGATCGCGCTGATTCCGGAGGACCGCAAGGAACAGTCGCTCGTCCTGTTCGCCCCGATCAAGGACAACGTGACCGTCGGCATCCTGCGCAAGATCAGCTCCCGCGGCGTGCTCGGCCCGCGGCGCAGGCGCCAGGAGGGCCAGCGGATCGCCGAGAGCGTCAACGTGCGGATGCAGTCGGTCGAGCAGCCGATCGGCTCGCTCTCTGGCGGCAACCAGCAGCGGGCGATCTTCGGGCGGGCCTTCGCCTCCAACCCGAAGCTGCTGCTGCTCGACGAGCCGACCCGTGGCGTCGACGTCGGCGCCAAAGCCGAGATCTACGAGTTGATCGATCGCGCTGCGGCACAGGGCATGGCGGTTCTGGCGGCTTCCTCCGAGCTGGAGGAACTGCTGTGGATCTGCAACCGGATCGCGGTGATGAACCACGGCCGCGTCGTCGAGGTACTGGAACGAGCCGAGGCCACTAAGGAACGAATCATGACCGCGGCCGCGGGCACAGCCGTGTCCACGCTGAACGGGCCGCTTACGAACGGAGCAGTCGCGTGAGCACCCAGACCACCCTTCCGCCGGCCGGTGCCCAGGGCACCGCGCAGCCGGCGCAGCGCAGCGGCCTGACCAGGCTGCTGATCGAGACCCCGGAGACGGGCGTCATCGCGGCGTGCGTCGTCTTCTTCATCCTGATCTCGTTCAAGGCGCCGACCTTCCACAGCGTGGGCAACCTCCAGGTGGTGGGCCGCGACCTCGGCCAGACCGGCATCCTCGCGATCGGCGAGTCCCTGGTCATCCTGACCGGCGGAATCGACCTGTCGGTCGGCGCGCTGGCCGGCCTGGCCGGCATCCTGGCGGCCTGGTTCAACGTAAGCGGGCACATGCCGGCCCCGCTGGCGATCCTGCTGACCATCGTCATCTGCGGGATCGCCGGGCTCTGGCACGGTCTGATGGTGACCCGCCTGAACGTGCCACCATTCGTGATCACCCTGGTGACATATACGGTCACCATCGGCGCGGCGCTGGCGATCACCTCGGGCACGCCGATCAGTGGCACCGACCCGCTGTTCCAGAACCTGAGCGCGTTCTATGTGGGCCAGATCCCGGTTCCGGCGCTGATCTTCGTGGGCGCGGTGATCATCACCTGGTTCCTGCTTGAACGCACCTATGTCGGCCGCCAGATCTACGCGGTGGGCGGCAACAAGGAGGCGGCGCGGCTCGCGGCGATCCCGATCAAGCGCCGGATCACCTCGGTGTACGTCGCCAGCGCGGCGCTCGCCGGCGTGGTCGGCGTGCTGACCGTCGGCCGGGAGAGCGGCACGGCCGACCCCTCGGTCGGCGGCTCCGGGTGGGAGCTGATCGCCATCGCGGCGGCAGTGGTCGGCGGCGTCTCGCTGTTCGGCGGCGAGGGCCGGATCATCGGCATCGCGGCCGGCGCGATCCTGCTGGAGATCATCCACAACGGCCTGCTGTCCATGCACGTGAACCAGTACGACATCCAGATGGTTCAGGGCGCCGTGCTCGGCGTCGCGATCCTGCTCGACCGCCTGCGCGCGCGCTACTTCGGCCGAGGAGAACGCGGCTAGCCGCGCCATCGCGACAAGGCGCCCGCCGGAGCGCCGAACCGCTTGGTATTCCGGCCCGTGTAACACATTTGCCAGCGGCGCTCCCATAGTTGGGGAAGCTCGGGAGCGCCGCTCGCGGGGGATCTGCAGAGTTCGCCCATGCCCACCTGTGGACCTCACGCGAAGGAGCCCTTGTGTCCACGCACGTTTCAGCATTAATACGCAACACCAGACATAGAACCCTTACCGTCTTCGCAGCCGGGGTCGCCATGACGGCGGCGGCCCTCGCTTCGCCGCTGTCCGCGCACGCCGCCACCGGCCCGATTCCCGCGGTCGCGAGCCCGGCCGGGCACTGGTCTTTCGACGAGGGCACCGGCACCACCGCCGCTGACTCCTCCGGCAACGGCCACGCCGCGACCCTCGGCGCCACCGCGGGCTGGGGCGCCGGCAACGTCGGCAGCCACGCCCTCGCGCTGACCGGCACCGCCACCGGCGAGGCCACCGTCGCCGGCCCGGCGGTCGACACCTCCCAGAGCTTCACCGCCTCGGCCTGGGTCAACCTCAAGGCGCTCGGCGGCTTCCAGACGGTGCTGTCCATTTCCGGCAGCAACGTCTCAGGCTTCTACCTCGGCCTGCGCGGCGACACCGGCACTCTCGCCTTCGCGCGGCTGGGCTCCGACGCGACCGGCACCGCGACCGTGGTGGCCTCACCGACCGCCCCGGTGGCCGGCACCTGGTACCACATTGTCGGTGTCGACAACGTCAGTGCCGGAACTCTGACCCTGTACGTGGACGGTCACTCGGTCGGCTCCACTCCGTACACCGGCCAGTGGAAAGCGTCCGGCGACACACTCATCGGTCACGGCCTTTACGGCGGCAACCAGGTCGACTACGTCAACGGCTCGATCGATGACGTGCAGATGTTCTCCTCGGCGCTGACCGCACAGCAGGTCGCCGGGCTGGACGAACCGGCCGCGTACTCCTTCGACGACGGCACCGGCACCACCGCCGCCGACACCTCCGGTCATGGCAATACCCTGACGCTCGGCTCGGGCGCCACGTGGACGGCGGGCCACATCGGATCGAACGCCCTCGCGCTCGACGCCACCGCGACCGGCAACGCGACCAACGCCTCCCCGGTCGTCGACACCTCGCAGCCGTTCTCGGTCTCCACCTGGGTGAACCTCAAGTCCACCGCGGGCTTCCAAACGGCCGCGTCGATTGACGGCGCCAACGTCTCAGGCTTCTACCTCGGCCTGCGCGGCGACACCGGCAAGTTCGCCTTCGCCCGCCTCGCCTCCGACAGCACCTCCGCGGCGGCGACGCACGCCGACGCGACCAGCGCTCCGGTCGCAGGGACCTGGTATAACCTGATCGGCGTCAACGACGCCGCGGATGGCCTGCTCAAGCTGTACGTCAACGGCGTGCTGCAGTCCTCGGTCCCGTACACCGGCGGCTGGAAGGCCACCGGCAAGACGGTGGTCGGCGGCGGCGAATACGGCGGCGGCCGCGTGGACTTCGTCAACGGCACGATCGACGACACGACGTTCTACAACGCCGGGCTCAACGACGAGGACGCCTCGTTCATCGGCACCAACGGCTCGTCGGTCATCAACGTGGACACTTCGCAGTCCGGCGCGACGGTCTCGCCGCAACTGTTCGGCGCCATGATGGAGGACATCAACTACGGCGCTGAGGGCGGTATCTACAACGACGAGGTGCGCAACAGCGGCTTCAACGACTCGTCCAACCCGCTGAACGCGTGGTCGGCTGTCGCAGGACCCGGAGTCACCGCGTCGCTGACCTCTGACACGTCGACCGGACCGACCTCCGCACTGACCGCGTCTGGCAAGCTGACGGTGGGCACTGGCGTCAGCGCCAAGCACAGCACGGTCGCGAAGGCCACCGGCACCAGCAGCGTCAACGCCTCAACGCTCTACCGCGCCGGCATCGCGAACTCCGGCTACTTCGGCGTCGGCATCGCGCCGTCGACGACGTACACCGCGTCGTTCTACGCCAAGTCGAGCGGCAGCTTCGCGGGTCCGCTGGATGTGGACCTCGAGTCCACCTCCGGCACGGTCTACGCCAGCGCGTCGGTCAAGGGCGTCGGCACATCGTGGCACAAGTTCACGGTCAAGCTGATCACCCCGTCCACCGCGCCGACGACCGCCACCAACAAGCTGGTCATCTCCACCACCGCCAACTCGGCGAACGGTGCGGCGATCTGGTTCGGCGCGACGTACCTGTACCCGCCGTCGTATCAGAACTCATCGAACCACCTGCGCATCGACCTGATGCAGAAGCTGGCGCAGCTCAAGCCCTCAGTCTTCCGGGTGCCCGGCGGCAACTACCTGGAGGGCAACACCTACGCCACCCGGTTCCAGTGGTCGAACACCGTCGGCCCGGTGGATGAGCGGGCCGGTCACATGAACTCGGCCTGGGGCTACTGGTCCACCGACGGAATGGGCATCGACGAGTACCTGCAGATGGCCGAGGAGGTCGGCTCGACCCCGATCCTCGCGGTCTACGCGGGTTACACGCTCAACGGCCAGTCGGACACCGGCAGCACCCTGATCAACGACGTGACCGACGCGATCAACGAGATCCACTACCTGACCGACCCGACGAGCACGAACTGGGGAGCGCTGCGGGCCCGCAACGGTCACAAGGCGCCGTACAAGATCCCCTATGTCGAGGTCGGCAACGAGGACTGGTTCTCCAACTCGTACGCGGCCCGCTACCCGCTGTTCTACGTCGCGATCCACTCGGCGTTCCCGAACATGAAGATCATCGCGACGGCCGACTCGACCGGCGGCGCTCCGTACGACGTGATCGACGATCACTTCTACAACTCGCCGGCCTGGTTCGAGGCGAACTCGCACTACTTCGACAACACCCCGCGCGGCGCGAACAAGATCTTCATCGGCGAGTACGCGGCCAATGAGGGCTCCCCGGGCAACGACCTGAACTCCGCGCTCGGCGACGCGTCCTGGCTGCTCGGCCTGGAGCGCAACTCCGACCTGGTCACCATGTCCGCGTACGCGCCGCTGTGGGTCAACGTCAACGGCCACCAGTGGACGCCCGACCTGATCGGGTTCGACAACAACACCAGCTACGGCTCGCCGAGCTACTACGCCCAGGTGATGTTGAACCACAACCACGGCAGCACGGTGGTCCCGAACACGGTCGGCGGCGCCGGCGGCCTGCAAACGCTGGTCACCCGCACCGGCTCGACGTACTACCTCACGGTGATCAACACCGGCGGAGCGGCGCACGCCGCGACGGTGAACCTGGCCGGCGTCACCACGACGTCGTCCACGGCCACGTCCACCACGCTGTCGGGCGCTTCCGCCACCGCGACCAACTCGATCACCAGCCCGACGAACGTCGTGCCGGTCACCGGGACGGTCTCCGGCCTCGGCACCACGTTCACCCAGTCCTTCCCCGCCTACTCGATCACCATCCTGCAGTTCACCGCCAGCTGATCACTGGCAACCCCGGCTGACCGACCGTCAGCCGGCAAGCAACACATCCGGCCGGGATCTGACCCCAGATCCCGGCCGGACCGTTTCCACCCCTTACTGTTGTCCCATGCGCGTCGTCATCGCAGGCTCCAGCGGCCTGATCGGCTCTGCCCTTACCGCGGCCCTGCTCGCCGACGGCCACGACGTCGTGCGCCTCGTGCGCCGCCCGCCGAAGCCGGCCGTCGAGGCGCACCTGACGGAGGCCCAGTGGGATCCCTCCGCCGCCCATCTGCCCACCTCAGCGCTCGACGGCGCCGAAGCGGTCGTCAACCTCGCCGGGGCGGGCGTCGGCGACCACCGCTGGACCGCGGCCTACCGCCAGCGGATTCGCGACAGCCGCGTGCTCACCACCGCCACGCTAGCGACGGCGATGGCCGATCTGCGCACTCCGCCACGTGTCTTCATCGCAGGCTCCGCAATCGGCTATTACGGCGAGACCGGCGACACCCCGACGGACGAATCCAGCGCGCCCGGCACGGACTTCCTGGCCGGCGTCTGCCAGGAATGGGAGGCGGCCGCCGATCCGGCGCGCAAGGCGGGCATCCGGGTGGTGCACACGCGCATGGGCCTTGTCGTGTCGGCGAAGGGCGGCGCGTTCGGCAGGCTGCTCCCGCTCGCCCGGCTCGGCCTCGGCGGCAGACTGGGCAGCGGCAAGCAGTACTGGAGCTACGTGTCCCTGACTGACACCGTCCGCGCCCTGCGTCACGGCATCGACACCGAAGCCCTCAGCGGTCCCGCGAACGTGACGACCCCGCACCCTGACACCAACGCCGCCATCACCGCCGAAATCGGCCGTGCCCTGGACCGGCCAACCCGCCTCGCCGTCCCCGCTCCCGCGCTGCGCATCGCCCTCGGCGGGTTCTCGGAGGGCATCCTGATGAGCCAGCGCGTCATTCCCACTCGGCTGCTCGAATCCGGCTTCGAATTCCAGCACCCCACCTTCCCCGACGCGCTCGCCTCCGCCCTCACCCAGTAGCTCTACGCCCCGCCCTGCGCCCGCCCCCTCCCCCACCAGCCCAGGCATTTATCCATTTGCCGCGCGCTCCCCCACCCGGCAAAATACGTCGCTCCCCCTCCTCACCACCCGACACCCTCATGGCGTGACAACGGGAGCTGCCGCGTGCGCGTGTACCTGACCGCTGCCCGATTATCCTTCCGCCGGTACATCACCTACCGCTCCGCAGCGTTCGCCGGAGCGATCACCAACACCGCGTTCGGCTTCATCCGCGCGTACATCCTGCTGGCTATGTGGCACGAGAAGCCGCAGATCGGAACCTACGACGCGGCGGATGCGGTCACCTACGTCTTCCTTACTCAGGGTTTGATCACTCCGATCGGGATCTTCGTCGGCTCGACCGAACTGGGCCCCCGCATCCGGACCGGAGAAGTGGCCACAGACCTTTACCGTCCGTGCGACTTCCAGCTCTGGTTCCTCGCCACCGACCTCGGCCGCGCCCTCGCCGGGCTGCTGCTGCGCACCGTTCCACCGGTAGTCGTCGGCGTGCTCGCGCTGCCAACCCGGCTGCCGACCAGTCCGCGCCGCTGGCTCGAATTCGCCCTCTGTTGCGCGCTCGCGCTGGTCATCAGCTTCGCGATCCGCTACCTGGTGAGCCTCAGCGCATTCTGGACGCTGGACGAGCGCGGAACGGCCTCGCTCCTGCTGGTGGTATCAATGTTCTTCTCCGGCATGATCATCCCACTGGTCGTCATGCCCGGCTGGCTCGGCAGCCTAGCCCGGGCGCTGCCGTGGTCAGCGACGCTGCAGGTGCCGATCGACGTCCTGCTCGGCACCGAGACGAACGGTTTCGCCGGCGCCCTCACCTTCCAAGCGGCGTGGGCCGTGCTCCTTGTCGCCCTCGGCCGCGCCGTGACGCTCGCAGCCCGACACAAGACGGTGGTGCAAGGTGGCTGACACTAGCCCGCGCCTCTCTACGCCCCCGCCGCCGCGCGCACGCGTTCCCTCATCGCCCGTCCACGCCCTATCGGATTCGCCAGTCCTACCTCCCCTCCCCGCACCCGCTACCTTCCTCCTCCTTACCCGCATGTGGTCCCGTGCCGCGTGGCAGTACCGCATGTCCCTGCTCCTCACGGGCACGGCCCAAATGCTCGTCGCGAGCCTCGACCTGGCAGCTCTCCTGGTCATGTACACCCAGGTAAAGACGCTGGCCGGATTCACCCTGCCGCAGACGCTGTACCTCTACGGCACCACGCGTCTCGCGTTCGCTCTCTCTGACGTGATCGCCAGCGGTATCGAAACGCTCAGCGACTCAATCCGGCTCGGCACGTTCGACGTCATGCTGATCCGCCCAGTCGGCACCCTCCCCCAGGTGCTCGCTGACCAGTTCACCCCGAAGCGCATCGGCAAGCTGATCCCCGCCACGGCAACACTGGTCTGGGCCATCGAGACCCTACCGATCGCCTGGACGCCACTCAAAGCAGCGGTCTGCGTCGGCACGGTCCTGTGCGGCACGGTCATCTACTGCGCCCTGTGGGTCCTCACCGGTTCGATCAGCTTTGTGGCCACCGATGCCCGCGAAACGGCGAACGTCATCACCTACGGCGGCGAACTGGTCACCGAGTATCCGTTCGGCATCTACCAGCGTCCACTGGCCCTGATGATGACCTTCGCGATCCCGCTCGCATTCATCACCTGGCAGCCCTCGCTCTACGTCCTAGGCCACCGAGACCCCTTCGGTCTGCCCGCGTTCCTCTCGTTCGCCCCGCCCGCCGTCGCCCTCCTCCTCAGTGCCCTGGCCGCCCTCGTCTGGCGAGCCGCCGTCCGCCGCTACCGCTCCACCGGCAGCTGAAGCGGCTCGACTTGTGCATTCGCATTCCCCAACGCCCTGTGCAGTTGCACGTATGCACGCTACGCTTCTGCTGAATCAGCACTCTTCACATGGAGAGGAGGTGATCAAATGCGCGACGGCGAGATTTCAGAACTCAGCTATGCCGATGCGGCGTGGCGCCGTGCCAGTGTCTGCAACGAGCTTGGCCACTGCGTCGAACTGAGGCGGCGAGCCGACGGTTCCGTTGCGATGCGGAACTCGCGCCATCCCGATGGACCGGTGCTCACGTATGAGCGGCGAGCCATGCAGGAGCTCTTGGCGGGCGTCAAGAACGGCGAGTTCGACGATCTGGCTGCTTAAAAGGGGCGGCTGCTTCACACAACGCAGTAGTTGTTCCTGCCCGATGGTAGCGGGCAGGAACAACGCGAGTGAAGCAGCCAATAGACCACCGTATAGCACCGACCCCTAGCGCGTCTGCTTACTCCAAATGAGTTGAAGGCGTCGGTTCGCGGCTGTAAGGACGCCTTTTCGGCGACGCTCCTGCTCGAAAGGCCTCAACCACATCACGCGACTGGTAACCTGATGACCCGTCAGCTAGGCGCGCGCGGGCTTCCTCGACGCGTATATCAGAAAGTTTATAGCGAAAGCACATTATCACCGGTCGAGGCATCACGGCAGCATCATCCCAATGGGCAAGCAGAATGCTGCAGGCGACGTCAAGGTCTAAAGCCCTGGCGATCAATGATCATAGTGGTGATGCCGCGGCCCGTCATGGTCCGAGGAGATACAGGCAATAATGGAACAGCGCGTGAGCCAAACGGGGCAGTCAGAGATCTTCATTCTCAAGCGACTGGGTTCCACGCCCGCGCAACGCGGCAGCACCAATGACATGAACTGTCCGGATATTTTCCTACTTTCGGATGGTCGGCTGGCATGCATCGGCACTGACGTTACCGACAAACTGCGCGATCACTTACCATCCGGGGCAAGCATCGGCGACGACGAACGGCTCGTCTCGCTTCCCCGGCAAGTCCTTCTGGACGCGATTCCCGAGATTCTCAAGAGCTGACCAAAGGGCACACCACAACCGATCACTCGACAAGACGCAGTCCTCGATCCGGTGGCTCGTCATCGCCGTCGTACTCCCGGCAGATCGCGTCCGTCATCTGCGCGAATCGCCACTCCTTGGTGCCCGGCATGAAGTCCGCCGACCGAGCCTCGGCGGCGACTTTCCAGTACGAGCGCATGATCGGATTGCGAAACAGCCGTCGAAGAATCAGGGCGATGGAGTCCTCGCTGAGATCACTCAGCTCCACCGCCAAGCGCTGGTGCTGGTACACCAGGTTCGCGTACCAGAACTGGCGGCGGACCTCGTGCGGGTGCGCGTCCGGATCCGGCCAGACCTCGGCAAGGCCCTCATCGTTGATCGCCATGCGCAGCAGCTCGACATGCAGGCGGCGCAGGTCGGCTTCCGCGCTACGGTGCAGCTCGGCCTGCGTTTGGCTCATCGCGTGTCGTTGGAGCGCGAGTTCCTGGCGTTGCAGCTGAAGCTCCTTGAACTGCATGAGGAAAGTGATGACGAGAGCTGCGAAGCCGAATGCCGCGAAAACCGAGGCCACCGCCTCGAATGCCTGCCCGACATAGCTCCAGTTCTGCCAGGTCTTCGAGGGCAGTGCGGCGGCCATGATGATGTCGATGGCGACGCCGAAGACGAGGATGAACATGGTGGCGGCCAAAATGATCAACCAGCCGTAACGCAGTGCGAACGCGCGACCATGCGCGCGGCGCTCGCCGGCGATCGCCGCGTCATCCCCCGCGCTTGGCATGCCGGGAGGCTGCGATTCAGCGCTCATCTCTATGAATCCAGAAGGTGCGTGCCCGGTGTCAATTGGAATACATATCGCTTTTGCGCCAGTACAGCGGGAGCAGAACCGGAACTCGATCCCGCTCGCGGACTTCGCGAGATCACTTATGGAAGTGTTATTCCCGTACGGCGTAGTACTGAAGCACCCGGCGGAAGCGACGGGAGCGAATGAGCGTACGAGGCGCGCGACGTGCGCGCTGGTCACGCCACTGTTACGCGGTAACTCCGAAGCGCGACTGATCTGTGCCAGCTCACAGAACCAGCACTGAGATATGACATCACTAAAAGGCGCCGATACACACACCCGGAATCCCGATACAAAAGCAATGTGCATCTGCACGGGATAAAGTCCGGCGCTCGACGGTCAGGTTTTCG
>NZ_DATNGK010000267.1:0-2339 GCF_035605935.1 Actinocrinis sp.
CGTCCGCGTCGCTGACCAGTGCCTCGCAGCGGGCCTGCAGACCGAGGGCCCAGTCGGTGCCGCTGGCCCGGGTCATCTCCGCGAGGCGCTGAACTGCCTCGCTCGCGACCTCGCGTTGACCACTACGGGCCGCCGCAGGTACCAACTCGGCCAGCGCGAGCGCGGTCGTAATGGCCGGCTCCTGCCACGATCCGACGGCCCGATGCGCAGCCGTGAACGCGGCCTCATACCGGCCCAGACCGTTGTACAGCACACCCAGCATCCACCCGGCGGTTACCACGCCGGCTCCCTCGCCACGCCGCTCGACCTCCGCGGTCGTCGCGGAGATGAGCCCGGCGGCCATGTCGTGGTCTCCCTGCCAGGCAGCCAACAACTGCGCGGCGTAGGACGGTTCCCAGACCTCGGTCCCCTCGGAAACCGCGGTGAGCTCCGCGAGCAGTAAGCGAGCCGCGGCCAGGTCGCCGGCCAAGATCTGCATGATGATCTGGATGGTCAAGGCCATGGGCAGCATGCCCAGCGCGCCGGTGTCGCGTGCGAGCTGGACGTAGCGGCTCGCGAGCGTGTCCCAGGCTTCGTCGTCCAAAAGGTCCGCCGCAGCGGTCGACACGGCGAACCAGATCCAGCGCAGCTCCTCCTCTATGGACATCTTCCGATCACGAAATGCTCGCAGCGCGTTCTTCAGGATCGGCGCGCCGCTTGCATAGCCGTCCGTGTACCGCACGGCCAGACCGTCGAGCAACAGATCAGCCGCGCGTAC
The DNA here is from genome assembly GCF_035605935.1 of Actinocrinis sp. GTDB lineage: Bacteria > Actinomycetota > Actinomycetes > Streptomycetales > Catenulisporaceae > Actinocrinis. The sequence continues at coordinate 758 of NZ_DATNGK010000267.1, forward strand.
CGGTGAGGCGGGCGAGGGGGCGGCGCGAGCGGCCTCAGCGACCTCACGCAGGCTGGCGCCGCCCGCGAGGTGTGCGGCGAACCAGCCGGCGCGGATCGCCTCGAGGTAGGTGTCGCGGGCCAGCCGCACATCGAACGGTTCCAATGCGGCGGCCGCCTTGAGCAGCAGCGCGGGGGTATTGCCGCCGCGGTTCAGGCTGAAGGCGATGCGGCCGCGCAGCAGGTCTGCTCGGGCGCGGTCGAACTCGTCCATCAACCTGGCATCGGCCGAGGTAAGCAATCGCAATGACGCGTCGGTCATGCCGGCCTGGTGCATGGCCTGCGCCGCGGCCAGCGCTCGCTGCCCGCGCCGTTCCCGGTCCGGCGTGAGCTCGGATGCCCGCTCGAGGAATGCGGCGGCCGCCGCCGGTCCGCCGCGGGCCTGCGCTCGCCCGGCGCTGTGTTCCAGCTCCGCGGCCACCTCCTCGTCCGGGCCGGCAGCTGCCTGAGCGCGGTGCCACGCGCGGCGGTCCGGATCGATGACCGGGTCGGTCACATCCGCCAGCGCCTGGTGCGCACGCCGCCGCTCCTCGGGCGTGGCCGCGCGGTAGATCGCGGATCGCAGCAGCGGATGCCGGAATGTCACCACCCGAGAACCGAACTCCACAAACCCCGCTGCCTCCTCCTGAGCGGCTGAGTCGATGTCGGCGCTCAGGCCGAGGCGGTCCACCGCGCGCCAGACGAGCACCGGATCGCCGACCGGTTCCGCGGCGGCGACCAGCAACACCTGCCGCATCGTCGGCGACTGCGTCGCCACCTGCCGACGAAAGCTCTCTTCGATGCGGCGCGGCAGCGTCGTCGTGCCAACCAGCCCGAACCCACCGGCCAGTTCCGCCGGCGTGAACCCGCGCGGCAGTTCCAGAAGCGCCAGCGGGTTGCCCTGACACTCGGCAATGATCCGATTGAGCACGCCGTCATCGACCGGGCCGGGATGCGCCAGCGCTACCAGGGCTCGGGCATCGTGGTCCGGCAGCCCGACAACCTGCATTTCGGGAAGCCCGGCCAGCTCCGGAACACTTCTCTGGTCACCCCTTGCCCGTGCCGCAAAGATCATGCCCACCGATTCGGTTCCCAGGCGCCTCGCCGCGAACCCGAGCACCTGCGCCGATGCCCGGTCCAGCCACTGCGCGTCATCGATAGACAACAGCAGGGGGCGCGCTTGTGCGACTTCGGCAAACAGTCCCAGCACCGCCAGGCCGACCATGAAGCGATCCGGCGGGCTGCCGCCCTCGAGGCCGAACGCGGTGCGCAGCGCGTCACGCTGCGGAGCGGGAAGAATCTCCAGCTCGGACAGCATCGGCACACACACCTGATGCAACGCGGCGAAGGCGAGCTCACGCTCGGCCTCGACCCCCGCGGTGCGGATCGCCCGGCAATCCGCGGCCTGCTCGAGCGTGCGGTTCAGGAGCGCGGTCTTTCCGATACCGACGTCCCCCCAGATCACCATGGCCCTGCTCTGGCCGGTACGGAGATCGGCGATGAGGCGGTCGAGTTCCTCGCATTCGCTGCGCCTGTCCAACAGCACCGGAGGACCCCTTGGGACG
>NZ_DATNGK010000268.1:0-45052 GCF_035605935.1 Actinocrinis sp.
TGCACGGGCACTTCCTGCAGTACTCCGGCGCGATCTGGTACCCGATGGTGTACGACTTCCCGGACCGGATGAAGGAGACCGTCGGCAAACGCAAGCGGCGCAACGGAATGGCCCGCGCGCTCAAGTACATGGACCAGTACCACGCGGCGCACGTCTTCCCCTTCGCCGGGCCGCCGTGCTTTCTGGATGATGATCTTTTTCACCTCAACGACGTGGATCGGGATGAGGCGAACGTCTTCCCGGACCAGTTCGTCTTCCTCGAGTACCTGGCCGAGCAGGGCCGGGAGAACGCGCACCTGTTCCTGACCGGCACGACCGTGGAGCTGTCCGCGGACGGCGGCTGCGCGGTGGAGCAGATCCCTGAGACCGAGGTGGCCCGGATCCGGGACGACCGGCGCGCGTATCTGCTCTCGTACAAGGAGAAGGTGCAGCCGGTCATCGACGAGATCAAGGCGGCGCTTCCGGCGGACCGCTCGGATCTGGTCGGGCAGCTCAAGGAGTGGGTGGAGCCGCTGATCGCGACCGCGGACCAGACCTGCGCCGGGCTCAACGGCCGAATCCTGCTGGAGGTGGCGGCGGTAGATGGCGCAGCGGACGAGCTGATCCTCTTCGACTTTCTGGACCGGCGGATCGATCTGTACGCGCAAGAGGAAGTGCGCTACCGCTTCCGGGTGGCCCGGCCGCTGATCGAGGAGCTGGTGCGCCACCGCGAGCAGGACTGGGTGAACGAACTGTTCCTCTCCTGCCGGTTCGAGGCCTCGCGTAAGGGTCCTTACAACGAGTACGTGTACACGTTCTTCAAGTGCCTCTCCGTAGAGCGGATGACCTACGTCGAGGGCTACTACGCCGAATCGTCAGGAGTCGAGGATTACGCGCGCGTCGACGGCTACGTGGTGCAGCGGCACTGCCCGCACCTGAAGGCCGACTTGGTGCGCTTCGGCACGGTGCGCGACGGCGTGCTGACCTGTCAGCTGCACGGCTGGGAGTTCGAGCTGGCCACCGGTCGCTGCCTCACCAGTGATGATCGCAAGCTGCTGAGTCGGCCGTGCCGATCCGGCGACGGTGAAGACGCCGCGCAAGACGCCGCTTTCCCGGAGATCACGGCGTCCACAGTGCACTGATCAGGCGCAGGGTTTTCCCCTGCCTTCCTCGCGGTTCCGGTCGCACAGTGCCGCGCGGCTGTGCCATTCTGACAAGGTGTCGTCAAGTCTCCGCGGGACTGACGGCACGTCAGGGGGCGGTCGTAGCGGAAACTGGGGAGGCGCACGTTGGCGGTTTCTGAGGCGTCCCAGAGCAACGGTTTGGCGTCACCGCAACAGCCGCGGCAACCGCAAATGCAGCAGCAGCCCGAGCCGCCACGGCTACCCGCACGGCGCCGACGGCGCCCCGCGGCGCGGCTGCGCGAGCTGTGGACGCGGCGGCCCAACGTGTTCGCCTTCCTGCTGCTCGGCTCGCTGGTGCTGGCGCTCGCGGTCACCTCGTGGAGCACCGGCTTCCACAGCGGCTTCTGGCCGAACTTCCTGCTCAACTCCGCCGGGGACCTGATCGGCGGCATGATCGTGCTCTTCCTCATCGAGCCGATCGTGCGGCAGGCCGCGGCGCAGCAGATCCGCCAGCATCCGCGGCTCGACTACGGCTGGTTCCTGCGCCGGGTCGGCGAGGCCCGCAAGCAGATCAGGATCCTGGACACCTTCTCCGGCATGTTCGGCAACGATCACGACGGCGCCATCAGAGCACTGCGAGATGCCGCGATCCAGGGCGCGGACATCAGGGTGCTGCTGATGAGCCCGAACACCGACGCCTCGGCGCTGCGCGAGTTCCAGCTGCGCCAGACCATGCCCGGGCTGTGGATCAACGACCGGATCCAGGCGAACATCGCGGACTTCCGGCTGCTGGAGGCGGCGATCCTGGCGGTCGGCAACGGCCTGCCGCACGGCCGGTTCGAGCTGCGGCTGTACACCGTGGCCGCGCCGTTCACGCTGTACGGCTGGGATGATCGGGCGCTGTTCGCCTTCCTGCCGCCGCACGCCCTGTCGAATCAGTCCACGCAGTTGGAGATCACCGACCAGTCGCAGTTGGGCCGGGAGGCGCTGGACCAGTTCGAGGCGATCTGGGCGGACGCGGCCCCGATCCCGCAGTTGCTTCCGGTGCTGGTGGTGGACGAGCAGGCGAACAGGGACCTGCTGGTGCGGTTCGTGCACATCGACAACGCCACCTATCTGATCAGCAAGCGGATCGACGCGGCGATCCATGCCAATCCCGCGCTGCGCATCCGATTCGGTGATCAGAGCACTGTGTTCCAACCGGAGGCGATCGCCTCGGACGATCCGGTGGCACGGGTGCTGGACCGTGAGTTCTACGCCAAGTACGCGCGCCGCCCCGACGCCGGATTCCACCTGCTGCGGCCAGAAGCGGACGTGTCCACGCCGACGGACCGGCCGCGCGAGTACGACTCGCTGCCGACCCGCACGCTGGTCGATCTCATCGGCGAGTCGCAAGAGGTCATCCGGATCCTGGACACCAGTTCCACGCTGATCGCCGAGGGTGGCGCGCCGCTGATCCGCACCATGGAGCAGGCGCTGGCCCGCGGGGTGAAGGTGCAGGTGCTGCTGCTGGCCCCGACCACTCAGGTGGCGCAGGACCGGGCCGCCGAGATCCAGGATCCGGCGTTCGACACCAGGATCGAGGAAAACATCAGGGAGCTGCGACGACTGGCACGCAAGACCGCGATGGACGGGGTGGCCGCGGACCGGCTCGAAGTACGGCTCTATGACCGGCTGCCGGAGTGCAGCGTGCATCAGGTGGACGACCGGATCATGGTCGCCTTCTTGCCCTACCAGCGGCGTACCTCGCGGGTGAAGCATCTGGAGATCGGCAACGACGCCTCGCTCGGCCAGTTCGCGCAGCTCCAGTTCGAGTCGAAATGGCAGGTGGCACGGCCGCTCGACGGCATGCGCTACGCGAACCTGCACAACGGTGCGGAGCTTCGCAGACTACTGCTGCGCATTTGGGATACCGAAGCGGCGGGAGAGGACGCCACGGGCGCGCGTTACCTGGCGTCGACCAGGATCGAGGGGATTCTCACGGCCAGCGGCCGGGGACCGGGGCCGGGCGAGGACGCGCACGTGCCGCAGGTGCGCTTGGAGGTCGAGGACCGGCCCGGTCAGCAGTACTGCCTGTCCGAGCCGATCTTCGCCGATTCGCCGGAGGGGATCCTCGCGGCCGAAGTGTTCGCCGTCGTCTTCGGGGTGGCTCCGGACGCGCCGATCCGCCGGCTCGACCCGGTCAGCGGGCACGTGCCGGGACCGGGGACGGCACCGGATGATGCCGAGGCGCGGTCCCGGGCTTAGGCCAGGCTCAGGCGGACATGGCGCGTTCCACCGCGTCCAGCACGCGGTCGACGCTCGGAAGATGCCAGTGTTCGAGCTTCGGCGGCGGGTAGGGGATGTCCAGTCCGGTGACTCGCAGCACCGGGGCTTCGAGCCGGTAGAAGCAGCGCTCTGATACCCGAGCGGCGATCTCGGCGCCGAACCCGGCGAACCCGGCGGCCTCGTGGACCACGATGGCACGGCCGGTACGCTCGACGCTGGCCAGCACGGTGGCGTCGTCGAAGGGCACCAGGCTGCGCAGGTCCAGGACTTCCAGGTCGTAGCCGAGTTCGGCGGCGTGCTGCGCGCTCTCCAGAGCGACCGGCACGCTCTGGCCGTAGGCGATGAGGGTCAGGTCGCGGCCGGTGCGCCGGATCGCGGCCGTGCCGATCGGCCCGGTGGTCACCGGAAGGGTGAGCTGCGCCTTGGACCAGTACAGCCGCTTGGGTTCGAAGAAGACCACCGGATCCGGCGACGCGATCGCGCTGCGCAGCAGCCAGTAGGCATCCTCGACCGTGGCCGGGGTGACCACGTGGATGCCCGGGGTGTGCGCGATGTAGGCCTCTGATGAATCGCTGTGGTGTTCGACGCCGCCGATGCCGCCGCCATAAGGAATGCGGATGACGATGGGCATCGGCAGGGCGCCGCGGGTGCGGTTGCGCATCTTCGACAGATGGCTGACAAGCTGCTCGAAGGCCGGGTAGGCAAAGGCGTCGAACTGCATCTCGACCACCGGCCGGTAGCCGTACATCGCCATGCCGATCGCGGTGCCCAGGATCGAGGCCTCGGCCAGCGGGGTGTCGAAGCAGCGGCTCTCGCCGAAGCGCGCGGCCAGGCCGTCGGTGACCCGGAAGACACCGCCGAGTTCGCCCACGTCCTCACCGAAGACGACGACCCGTTCGTCTGCCGTCATCGCGTCGGCGAGCGCCTGGTTGAGCGCTTTGGCGAGGGTGAGGGTCGCGGGCTTGGCCGGCGCGGGCGCGGAAGGAGTCGCGGCGGGCAGGGAGGGGGACGCGGTTGCCACGGACATCAGGCCTGCCCGCCCTGCGCCGCGTCATGCTGCTGCCCGTCGCGCTGTACGGCGGCGGCCTCCGCCTCGATCATGGCTCGCTGCGCGCGCAGCTGCGGGGTGGGGCTGGCGAATACGTGATCGAACATGTCGGCCGGGTCCACCTCGGGCTCGCGCACCAGCTCTTCGCGCATCGCGGCCGCGTACTTCGCGCCTTCCTCGCCGATCGCCGTGTCCAGGCCCGCGTCGAGGTGGCCGATCGCGGTCAGATAGCGGGCGAGGCGGTCCACCGGGTCGCGGCCGAGCCACAGGTCTACTTCGCTGGTGTCGCGATAACGGTTCGCGTCATCCGCGTTGGTGTGCGGCCGGATCCGGTAGGTGATCGCCTCGATCAGCGTCGGGCCGCCGCCGCTGCGGGCCCGCTCCATCGCCTCGCCGAGCACGTGCATCAGGCCGATGACGTCGTTGCCGTCGACGCGCACGCCGGGCATGCCGTAGCCGACGCCCTTGCCTGCCAAGGACAGCGCGTGGGTCTGCTTGCGCAGCGGCACGGAGATCGCGTACTGGTTGTTCTGCACCAGAAACACCACAGGAGCCTGATACACCGCGGCGCTGTTGCAGGCTTCGTGGAAGTCGCCCTCACTGGTCGCGCCGTCACCCAGCAGACACAGCGCGACAACCGGGTCGCCGGCCATCTTCGCGGCCAACGCCAAGCCGACCGCATGCGGGGCCTGAGTCGCCAACGGAGTGCACTGCGGAGCGGTGCGCCAGCGCTTCGAGTCGTAGCCGCAATGCCACGAACCGCGCAGCAACGTCAGCGCCTCAACGGGATCGATGCCACGCACCGCGAGCGCGGCGGTATCCCGGTAGGTCGGGAAAAGCCAGTCCTGCGGCTCAAGGCAGAGCGCCGCGGCAGTCTGGCACGCCTCCTGCCCACGCGAGGAGGGGTACACGGCCAAGTGCCCCTGCATCACCAGGGCTGTCGCCTCGGTGTCGAAGGCACGAGCCAGCCGCAACGCCCGATACAGCGCGAGCAATCGGTCCCCGGCAAGCAAGTCCGGGGCCGGGCGCAGGCCCCCCTCGACCGGTGCGCCGTGCTCATCGAGATAGCGCAGCGGATCGGTGTCCCAGTACGAGGCGGCGGCCGCGGGGTTGCCGCGGGTAGCCGCCAAGGGCAGGTCGAGCAGCGTCATGGGTTCTCCACGGGGCCGGTCTCGGTTCCCGACCGAAGGTTCGGTTGGGCGTACGGCCCCAGTCTGCGTGACGCGCGGGGCGGTGTCCACACTGTGGGACGAACGACTGCTCGAAGACCTGACGCAGAGCTGGCGCGCAGCTGGCCGACTCGCGAACCGGGTTAGCGGCGAGGCGGATTACGCAGGCCCTCGAACACGATGGCAGCCAGGGCGTCGGCCAGTTCCCCCGCCTCGACCCCAGCTCCGCGCCCACCCGGCCGGTACCACTCGGAGATCGAGTTGACCATGCCGAAGACCAGGCGCGCGGTCAGCCGCGGGTCGAGCCCGGCGCGCAGGTCGCCCTCCTCGATCGCCTCTGCGGCCAGCTCGGCGACCCGGTGATCGAAGTCGCGGCGCCGGTCGAGCGCGTCGCGCTCGGCAACCGTGTTGCCGCGCACCCGCAGCAGCAGCGTGACGTGCGGCAGCTTCTCGACCAGCTCAAGGCAGGTGCGGCGCACCACGTACTCAAGCCGATCAGCGGCCCGGCCCTCGCGCGCACCCGGCTCGTCGAGGATCCCGAACAGACCGTCCAGCGCCCGGGTCACCGCGAGGCGCAGCAACTCTTCCTTGCCCGACACGTGGTGGTAGATCGAGGACTTGGTGATGCCGGCCGCCCTCGCCAGGTCCTCCATCGAGGTGCCGTCATAGCCGCGCACGTTGAAGACCTCGACCGCGACGGCCAGCAGCGACTCGACGCTGTGGCTGTCTTTGCGCCCGGCGGTCGGGGCGGCTGTCGAGGCGGCGGCCGCGGAGACGGCGGCGGGGGGTGTGCTCACCACGGTTTGGCCTCCTGTGGGTGGTGCTCGGATGCCTGCCGACCTACCCTGCCAGACTACCGAACGTTCGGTTACTCTAAGAAGAACGCGCGTCGAATCAGTACCGGCACTGCTCGCGCAGTCCCGCATCCTCGCAAGGAGCCGCCATGACCGGCAACGCCGCCGACCTGGTCGCCCGCCATCGTCCTACCCTGGACGCCGCGCTGGCCGCGATCCGCACCCGCGAGTTCTTCACGCACTTCCCGGAGCAGATCAAGGCCTACCCGCAGGAGCGCGCCGCCGCGGGGAAGGCCTGGTTCGACGGGCTGCTCGGCGGTGCTTTCCCGCTGGAACAGGCCGGCACCGACGGGCAGGTCGGCGGCGAGCGCTCGCCATACGGGTTCGAACTCGGTGTCACGTATCCGCATTCTGATATTGATGCGCTACTGCCCGCCATGGCGTCCGGTCTGCCGGCTTGGCGGGATGCCGGAGCAGAAGTCAGGGCGGCCGTTTGCATCGAGATCCTGACTCAGCTCAATGAGCTGTCTTTCGAGGTCTCATACGCCGCGATGCACACTTCGGGCCAGGCGTTCGGCATGGCATTCCAGGCCGCCGGACCGCATGCGCAGGACCGCGGTCTCGAAGCCGTCGTGTACGGATACTCGGCGATGAATTCCCATGTGTCGCAAGCCTTGTGGGAGAAGCCTCAGGGCTCGCGCCCGCCGGTTCGGCTCGCGAAGAAGTGGGTCGCGGTCCCGCGCGGAATCGCCCTGGTCATCGGCTGCAACACCTTCCCCACCTGGAACGGCTACCCGGGCCTGTTCGCCTCCCTGGTCACCGGCAACGCGGTGCTGGTCAAGCCGCACCCGAACGCGATCCTGCCGCTGGCGCTGACCGTGCAGGTCGCGCGGAAGGTGCTGGCCGAGGCCGGGTTCGACCCGAACCTGGTCGCGCTGGCCGCCGAGGAGCCCGCGGAGCGGCTGGCCAAGACCCTGGCGCTGCGGCCCGAGGTGCGCATCATCGACTTCACCGGCTCCAACGAGTTCGGGGACTGGCTCGAGCGCAAAGCCGTACAAGCGCAGGTGTTCACCGAGAAGGCCGGGGTGAACACGATCATCGTGGACTCGTTCCCGGCGGATCAGTACCCTGCCGCGCTCGACCATCTCGCCTTCTCGCTCTCGCTGTACACCGCGCAGATGTGCACCGCGCCGCAGAACCTGCTGGTGCCCCGCGATGGCGTGCGGGTCGGCGACGAGGTCCGCTCCTTCGAGCAGTTCGGCTCGGATCTGGCGGCGGCGGTGGACAAACTGCTCGGCGACGACGCACGGGCGAGCGCCGTGCTCGGCGCGGTCGTCAACCCGTTCATCGTCGAACGGCTGACCCAGGCTGAGGGCGTGGGCAAGACCGTGCTGGCGTCGCGGGAGGTGAAGCACCCTGAGTTCCCCGAGGCGACCGTGCGCACGCCGCTGATCGCGGCCGTGGACGCGGCCGACGCGAGCGTGTACGAGCACGAATGGTTCGGGCCGGTCTCCTTCCTCATCGCCACCGAGGACACCAAGCACTCGATCGACCTCTACCGGCGTACGGTCTCGCGCAACGGCGCGCTCACCGCCGCGGTGTATTCGACCGATGAGTCGGTCATCGCGGCCACGGAGGAGGCGACCTGGGACGCGGGCGCGAACCTGTCGATCAACCTCACCGGCGCGGTGTACATGAACCAGTCCGCCGGCTTCTCCGACTACCACGGCACCGGCCTGAACCCGGCCGCGAATGCTACTTACACCGATCACGGCTTCGTCGCGTCGAGATTCCGCTTCGTACAGTCCCGCCGGCCCGCGTAGATCGCGTTTCGACGGTCCTTCGAAACACCGCTGACACCAGCGGAAACAGGGCCTGCTACGGCTTCAGCGCCGTGGCAGGTCCTTTCTTTGCTTTCCCGCCGCGTCCGGTAACAGAGAAGTAACGTTCGACGGGGCTGTCGCCGGGGGGCTTGTGAGAGCGCTCTCAAGGATGTACGTTTCCGGCATCCCCGAGGGGTAAGCGCTTACGCAAGCGCTTACCTGGACGGGATTGTGTGCTTTTGCTCCGTTCGTACCGGTGACGCCGCAACCCGGCCGAACCGTCCGCTTGCCGAGGTGCGCCCCGGCTCGCGGGGTTCTGAAACAGACGCAGTTGGAACCCGACCGACCGAACCAGCTCATAAAACCAGCACAGCCGAACCGGCCCACTCGAAACGCACGCAGTGCTCCCGTATGCAACGCCGCATCCCGAAGGGAGGGAACCGTGGTGCCCCAAGACGCGACGCCAGAACACGCTGCGGACTCAGCGTTCGACACCGCGCTGCTCCCCCTGGACGGAGCGGCCGTCGATGTGCTGACCGCGGAGCCCCGCAAGGCGACCGCCCCGCTGACCATCTACGACGTGGCGCGGCACGCCGGGGTCTCGATCGCCTCGGTCTCCCGAGTGCTCAACGGCCACGCCACTCCGCGTCCGGAGACCCGTGACCGGGTGCTGCGCGCGGTGGCCGAACTCGGCTTCGTGCCGGACGGCGCCGCTCGCGCGCTCTCCAGCCGGCTCAAGGAGATCATCGCCGTGGTCTACCGGCGCGCCCCGCTCGCGCCGCCGGACGACCCGGTGTTCGAGGACGAGTCGGAAAACCTCGCGTTCGTCGACGTCATCAACCGGGGCGTGCAGATCGCCGCCCAGCACCGCGGCTTCGACCTGCTGCTCAGCTCGGTCGAAGTGGACGACCACACCCCCGGGCCGCGGATCGCGAACCTGGCCGGCAAGAGCGACGGGATGCTGCTGCACGACCGGGTGCTCACCCCCTCCGGGATCGTGCGCCTCGCCGACCGGGTGCCGGTGGTGACCCTGGCCGGCACGCCGACCCGGGCCAGCGTGAACATCAGCGGCGACAACATCGGCGGCATGCGTGACCTGATCAAGCATCTGATCGAGGTGCACCATTGCGCCAGCATCGCCTACCTGTCCGGTCACGCCGACAGCCCCGACAGCGTCGCGCGTCACCGGGTGGTACGCGAGACCGCCGCCGAGTACGACGTGCGCGTGATCGCCGGCCCGCACTGGACCGGTGAGTACAGCGCCACCGGCGGCGCCCGCGTCATCAGGGCCCTGCTCGACTCGGGGACCGCGATGCCGGACGCGATCGCCTGCGCGAACGACCAGACCGCGCTCGGTGTGCTGCACGCGCTGCAAGAGCGCGGTTATCACGTGCCGGGCGATGTGAAAGTGACCGGCTTCGACGACATCCCGGTTGCCCGGCACGTGGTGCCGCAGCTGACTACCGTGCGCCAGCCGATTCAGGACCTCGGCGCGATGGCCTTCGACGTGCTCTATTCGATGATCAGCGGCGAGCGTCCTGATGAGCGGCAGCTGGTGCTGCCGGTGCAGGTCGTGGTGCGCGGCAGTTGTGGCTGCGCCGCCGAATCGCCGCCCTCCTTCCCCAGAACCGCCTGAAGGGTGCCGTAGGAAGACAATGCCTACCCTGATACGCAGACTCATGTTCTACGCGGTGACCGCGTTCGTGGCCATCAGCGTGAACTTCTTCCTGCCCCACCTGATGCCGGGCAACCCGGTGCAGGCGATGATGGCCGCGGCCGGTCCGAGCCTGGACCACAACTCGGTGGCCGCGCTCGAGGCGCAGTTCGGCATGGGTACCGGGCAGTCGCTGATGTCGCAGTACTGGACCTACTGGGGCCAGCTGTTCCAGGGCAACTTGGGCATCTCGGTCTCGCACTCGCCGGAAACCGTGGCCAGCGTCATCGGCTCCGCCCTGTGGTGGACCGTGATCCTGGTCGGCACGGCCACGGTGCTCAGCTTCATCATCGGCACCCTGGTGGGCGCGATGGTCGGCTGGAAGCGCGGCACGGTGCTCGACCAGGTGCTGCCGACCGCCACCTTCTTCCAGGCGATCCCGTACTTCTTCCTGGCCACGGTGTTCCTGTACTTCTTCGCCGAGCAGCTGCACTGGTTCCCGGCGGACTTCAAGGGCTACGACACCAACAACTACGTGATCGGCTTGAACCCCGGCTTCATCGGCAGCGCGATACAGCACGCGGTCCTGCCGGCGCTGACCATCGTGGTCAGCTCGGTGGCCGGCTGGATCGTCGGGATGCGCAACATGATGGTGACCACCATGGATGAGGACTACGTCCTGGTCGCGCAGGCCAAGGGGCTGCCGAACCGGCGGGTCATCTACTACGCGGCGCGTAACGCGGTGCTGCCCAGCATCTCAGGGTTCGCCAACGCGCTCAGCTTCGTGGTGGCCGGCTCGCTGCTGACCGAGCTGGTGTTCTCCTACCCCGGACTCGGCAACCTGCTGCTGAGCGCGGTGACCAACGTGGACTACCCGCTGATCCAAGGCATCTTCCTGATCATCACCTTCGCCGTGCTGGCGGCCAACCTGCTGGCCGACACGGTGTACGTGCTCCTCGACCCGCGCACCCGACAGGAGGCCTGAGCATGCTGCGCGTCCTGAAATCGCCCAAGATCGCGTTCGGTCTCGGCCTGTTCCTGTTCTTCGCGCTGATGGCGATCTTCGGCCCGTCGATCGCGCCGTACCCGGACCCGCTCAAGCTGGTCGGCACGCCGTGGCAGCACCCGAGCGGCCAGCACCTGCTCGGCACGACCCAGCAGGGCCAGGACGTCTACTCGCAACTGCTGATCGGCGCCCGGCCGACGCTGATGATCTCGTTGATCGCCGGGGTGATCGCGACGCTCCTTTCGGTGATCATCGGCGTGGCCGCGGGCTTCTTCGGCGGCATCGGCGACAACCTGCTCTCGATGCTGGCGAACATCTTCCTGGTGCTGCCGGCGCTGCCGTTCCTGATCGTGATCAACAGCTACCTGCCGGCCGGCGGAAAGTCCAACTCCTTCCTGCTGGCCACGATCATCAGCCTGACCGGCTGGGCCTGGGGCGCCCGGGTGCTGCGCGCGCAGACCCTCTCGATGCGCAAGCGGGACTTCGTGGACGCGGCGCGCATCAGCGGTGAGCGCTCCTGGCGGATCATCATCTTCGAGATCGTGCCGAACCTGGTTCCGGTCATCGCCTCCTCGTTCGTGTTCACCGTGCTGTACGCGATGGGCACCTACGTGGCCCTGGCCTTCATCGGCGCGATCGACCCGAACCAGCCGTGGAGCTGGGGCTCGATGCTCTTCTGGGCGCAGTCCAACACCGCGGCGCAGGTCGGCGGCTGGTACTGGTTCGCCGCCCCCGGCATCTGCGTGGCGCTGCTCGGCACCTCGCTGGTGCTGCTCAACTTCGGCATCGACGAGTTCATCAATCCGCGGCTGCGCGCGGCCGGCCTGTCCCGCAAGGGGCTCAAGGCCGCCGGGGTGCGCTCAAGCAACACGCTGGGCCTGACGCCGGTGGTGCGTAAGACCCCGGTCCCGGCGGCGACGATCATCGAGGAGACGGTGTGAGCGGCCTGCTCGGAACCCAGCGCACTGAATCGGCGGGGCGTCCGCGCTCGCGCGGCGACGTGGTGCTCGATATCTCAGGGCTCTGCGTGGACTACGGCTTCACCGACGACGCCGTGCACGCGGTGGTCGACGCGAGCCTGACGCTGCGCCGCGGCGAGGTGCTCGGCCTGGCCGGAGAGAGCGGCAGCGGCAAGTCGACGCTGGCCTACGCGGTCACCCGGCTGCTGCGCGCACCCGGCGTGATCACCGCGGGCGAGGTGCGGTTCCACGGTAAAGCGGGCGACTACGACCTGCTGACCGCCGACGCGGAGACGATGCGCGAGCTGCGCTGGTCGCAGCTGGCGGTGGTGTTCCAGAGCGCGATGAACGCGCTGAACCCGGTGCTGACCATCGGCAGCCAGCTGACCGACGTGCTCAAGGCGCACCGCCCCGACCTGAACCGCCAGGCCAGGAAGGACCGCGCCGCCGAACTGCTCAACCTGGTCGGCATCACCGCGGACCGGCTCAGCAGCTACCCGCACGAGCTGTCCGGCGGCATGCGCCAGCGCGTCATGATCGCGATGGCGCTGGCCCTGGAGCCGGAAGTGCTCATCATGGACGAGCCGACCACCGCCCTCGACGTGGTCACCCAGCGGGAGATCCTCGAGGAGCTGGTCGGGCTGCGCGACCGGCTCGGCTTCGCAGTGCTCTTCATCACGCACGACCTCTCGCTGCTGATCGAGCTGGCCGACACCATCGCGGTGATGTACGCGGGCCGAGTGGTCGAGTACGCGCCGGCGGCCGCATTGTTCCGTTCGCCGCGGCACCCCTACACCGCCGGGCTGCTGAACTCCTTCCCCGGCCTGCACGGCGAGCGGGTGGCGATGACCGGAATCCCCGGCTCACCCCCGGACCTGCGACACGTACCGGAGGGCTGCCCGTTCAACCCGCGCTGCCGGTACGCCATGGATGTGTGCCGCCAGGACGCACCCGTCCTCCTCACGCTGCCCTCGGCCGGCCGGCGCGCCGCCTCGTGCTGGCTTCAGGCCGAGGGCTTCATCGCACCGGAGCCGCTGGCCCTGCCAGAGCCCACCACACTCGGCGCGCGGATCGTGGCCCGGCCCGGCGCGCTGGCCGCCGACCTGAACGACTCCGACCCGCAGGACCCGTACATCGAGGCCGCAGGGAGCGCGCTGTGACCGACCTGAGCAACTACGTTCCCGCGCACGGCGCCGCGCCGGACGGGCAGGTGCCCGCGCTCGAAGCCAGATCGCTGACCAAGCACTTCCCGGTGCGCGGCGGCTGGAGCATGCGCAAGGCGGTGGTGCACGCGGTCGAGGACGTGAACCTGGTGCTGCACCGCGGCACGGTCACCTCGGTCGTGGGCGAGTCCGGCTCCGGCAAGTCGACGCTGGCCCGGATGCTGGCCCGGCTGATCGAGCCGACAGCCGGGCAGGTGCTGCTCGACGGCAAGCCCGCTCCCTCGAGCGGCCGCGCGTATTCGAACCTGGTGCAGCTGGTCCTTCAGGACCCGTTCGCGTCACTGAACCCGATCCATGGGATGCGTTACATCCTCGGCCGTCCGCTCAAAATCCACGGCACCGCCGGGGAACTGGGCATGGACGACGCCATCAAGGACTTGCTCCGCAGGGTGGCGTTGACCCCTGCGGAGCAATTTATCGAGAAGATGCCGCACGAGCTGTCCGGCGGCCAGCGCCAGCGCGTCGCGATCGCCCGCGCGCTGGCGGTGCGGCCGGAGGTGCTGCTCGCGGATGAGCCGGTCTCCATGCTCGACGTGTCCATCCGGCTCGGTGTGCTGAACCTGCTCGCCGATCTGCGCGACCGCGAGCGCCTGGCGATCCTGTACGTCACCCACGACATCGCCTCCGCGCGCTACCTCGCCGACACCATCGCGGTCATGTACGCCGGGCGGGTGGTAGAGGCCGGGCCGGCCGTACAGCTGACCGATCGTCCGCAGCACCCTTACACCCAGCTGCTGCTGTCCGCGGCCCCGGACCCGGACCGCGCCGAGGCGCCGTCGCTGGCTGGAGCCGGTTCACCGCCGAGCCTGGTCAGCCCGCCCTCGGGTTGCCGCTTCCACCCGCGCTGCCCGTTCGCGATGGCCAAATGCGCCGAGCAGGCGCCCCCGGCCTTCCCGGTCGGCCCGGGTCAGACCAGCGCCTGCTGGCTGCACGAGACGCCCACCCCAAAGACCTCCGCCACAGTGTCCGCAAGCGCAGTGGAGGAACGCACCACCCGCTCAGCACCCGACGAAGCACAGGGGTGATCCCGGTGCGGCTTGGAAAGGAGATCGCGCTGCGCTCCCCGCCACCCGGCCGGCGGCGTCGGCCAGGTGTCTGAGACGCGCGAAAGATCGCTCAGACGCAAGGAATGCACTCAGCAAGCCACGACGCGGAATGTCGGGCACACGCCCAGCCGACCGCGCCTGGCACCCCGGATAGATCCCACCACGGTCTTCCCCAAAGATGGTCGGCCACGGCCGACTGGACACAACGGAGTGTAAGCAATGTTCCGGAAATCGCTACGCCCACGGGCACTGGTAGGTGCGGCAGCACTTACTGCGCTCGCCCTGACCGCCAGCGCTTGCGGTAGCTCGCCCAAGCCGAGCAGCAACGCCGGCGGCTCGAAGTCCGCGACGCTGACGATCGAGTCGAACCCGGTCTCGCCGTTCACCGACAACTTCAACCCCTTCGTGCAGACCAGCATCGCCAAGCAGGTGAACTCCACCTCGCTGATCTACGAACCCCTGCTGCAGTGGAACATCACCAAGGCCAACTCGTACTACCCGTGGCTGGCCGACTCGTTCACCTGGAACACCGACGGCACCGCCGTCACGTTCAAGATGCACTCGGGCGTGAAGTGGTCCGACGGCCAGCCGCTTACGGCCAAGGACGTCGCCTACACGTTCCAGCTCATGCAGCAGAACAAGGCGCTCAACGCCAACGGCCTGCCGATCACCGGCGCGAACGCCGCGGATGACTCGACGGTGACGATCACCTTCAGCTCGCCGCAGTACAGCAACATCTACGCGATCTCCGGCCAGACCTTCATCGTGCCGCAGCATCTGTGGTCCGCGCAGGCGGACCCGGCGCACTGGACCGACCCGAACCCGGTCGGCTCCGGCCCGTACACCCTGGACAAGTTCTCGGCGCAGGGCTTCACCCTGAAGGCCAACCCGAACTACTGGCAGGGTGCGCCGAAGGTCTCCGAGGTCAGCTACCCGTCCTACGTGTCCAACACGACGGCGAACCAGGCGCTGACCAGCGGTCAGCTGGACTTCGCCGGAAACTACGTCACGAACATCGACCAGACGTACGTGGCGAAGGACCCGGCGCACAACCACTACTACTTCCCGGCCACCAACACGGTGGTGCTGATCCTCAACGTCACCAAGGCGCCGTTCAACGACGTCAAGGTGCGCCAGGCGGTCAGCGCGGCGGTCAACCGCACCGAGCTCTCCCAGGTCGGTGAGACCAACTACGAGCCGCCGGCCACCTCGTCCAGCGGCCTGCTGCTGCCCGAGTTCACCGACCAGGTGCCCTCGGACCTGGCCAACGACCTGCCGGCCACCTCGGACGCGAACAAGGTCAGCCAGACCATGACCGCGGCCGGTTACGCCAAGGACGGCAGCGGTATCTGGGCCAAGAACGGCAAGGAGGTGTCGTTCTCGATCGAGGACCCGTCCTCGTACACGGACTACTTCACCTGCGCGACGCTGATCTCCCAGGAGCTCAAGCCGCTCGGCTTCAAGGTCTCGGTCAACGGCGTCACCCCGGACAAGTGGACCGCGGACCTCAACGCGGGCAGTTTCGACGCCGCGATTCACTGGGGCGGCGGCGGCCCGACCGCGTACCAGCAGTACGACAACTGGCTCGACTACGGCACCAGTGCCGCGATCGGTCAGACCGCCAACGGCGACTACGGCCGCTACAACAACCCGACGGTGCAGTCCGCGCTCAAGGCCTGGGCCGGCAGCAACGACCCGGCGACCATCAGCACCCAGCTGGGCATCGTGGCGCACGCCATGTCGACCGACGTGCCTGACGTCGTCCTGATGTACGGCGCCGGCTGGGACGCCTACAGCACCAAGCACTTCACCGGATGGCCGACGAAGGACAACTCCTACATCGACCCCCGGCCGAATGACCCGTGGATCGAGTACACCGTGCTGCACCTGACGCCGGTCTCGTAACCACAACCCGCCCCGGATCCGCCGCAGCCGCACTCTGCGCGGATCCGGGGCACTTTTTTACCTGATCATGTTGATTTATCACTATTTTTTGGGAGATTCGGTGGACCTGGGGCGCACCGACGTGAGGACCCCGCAGGCCGCGCGGGACGGGCAGGCACCGCATCCTGCCCGCGACGTAGGGCCGACGCGGGATACGGGGGCCGTACGCGAACTGCTGGGCGCGCTGTCCTTGGAGCAGAAGATCGGCCTGCTGACCGGCGCCGACAACTTCAGCCTGCCGGGCCAACCACTGATCGGGCTGCGGCCGCTGGTGATGTCGGACGGTCCGGCCGGCGTGCGCGGGGCGTTCCTCGACCCCGCCGACCGCTCCTCCAGCCTGCCGGCCCCGATCGCGCTGGCCGCGTGCTGGGACCCGGAGCTGATCGAGCAGGTGGCCGCGCAGCTGGGCCGGGAGGCGCGGGCCAAGGGGATCCACATCGTGCTCGGCCCGACGGTGAACCTGGCGCGCACCCCGTTCGGCGGCCGTGGCTTCGAGAGCTTCGGCGAGGATCCGGTACTGGCCGGCCGCGCCGCCGCGGCCTGGGTCAGAGGGCTGCAATCGGCCGGTGTGGCCGCGACGGCGAAGCACTACGTCGGCAACGACGCGGAGACCGAGCGCTGGACGGCCGACTCCCGGATCGACGAGACGACGCTGCGTGAGCTTTACCTGGCGCCGTTCGAGGCCTGCGTCGTCGAGGGCGAATGCGCGATGATCATGGCCGGGTACAACAAGCTCAACGGCATCACGATGACTGAGCACACGCAGCTGCTGCGTGATGTGCTCAAGCGGGATTGGGGTTTCGCCGGGGCCGTCGTGTCGGACTGGTTCGCGGCACGTTCGACCGTGGAGACCGCGCTGGCCGGTCTCGACCTGGTGATGCCGGGCCCGCACGGCCCGTGGGGCGCCGAACTCGTCGAGGCGGTCGCCAGCGGCGCGGTGTCCGAGTCGGAGATCGACGAGAAGGCGCTGCGGCTGCTGCGGGTGGCCCGGATGGTCGGCGCGCTCGGCGGCGAGGAACCGCGGGCGCAGCCTGGTCCGCGGGCCGACCGGCAGGTGCTGCGTCGGGCCGCGGCAGGTTCGTTCACCTTGCTGCGTAACAGCGGCGGCGCGCTTCCGCTGCCGCGCAACGCGCATTCGATCGCGTTGCTCGGCCCGAACGCGTTGAGCCCGCAGTATCAGGGCCTGGGTAGCGCACAGGTCGGAGCGGCGATCGCAGTCTCCCCCGCCGAGGGACTGCGCGCGGCGCTCGGCGAGCCTACCCAGCTGACGGTGCATCAGGGTTGCCGGACCTGGCTGACCACGCCGACTCCCGATCCGCAGTTGCTGACCGAGCCGGCCACCAGGGCGCCGGGCGCGCGTCTTGAGATCCGTGGCAAGGACGGTGGGCTGCAGCACACCGACGTGCTGGAGCGCCCGGAGGTGACCTGGTGGGACCCGATGCCGCCGACGGTGGTCCGCGCCGAGATCAGAGAGCTGACTTTCCGCACGACGTACCGCGCGCAGGCCCCGGGACCGCACCGGTTCGCCGTGGCCGGGCTCGGCGCGCTGCGGCTGGAGCTTGACGGACCGTTCGAGGAGCCGGCGCCGGTCGTGCTCGCCGAGACCGCCCCGCCGGTCGAGGACCCGATCGCGGCGCTGTCGCAGCCGTTCGAGATCGGCACGGTGCTCGAACTGGACGAGGGCGACCTGGTCGAGGTGTTCGCGTCCTGCGACCCGTCCGGGCACGACGGCGAGTTCACCCGCTTCCAGCTGGGCGTGATCCCGATGCCGGAGGAGGACGCGCTGATCAAGGAGGCGGTCTCGGCGGCGCAGTCCAGCGAGGTCGCGGTGGTCGTGGTGGGCGCGGCCGCGGGCACCGAGAGCGAGGGTTACGACCGGCAGACGCTGGCGCTGCCCGGCCGCCAAGACGAGCTGGTCGAGGCGGTAGCCGCGGTCAACGCGCGCACCGTGGTCGTGGTGAACAGCGGTATGCCGGTGCTGATGCCGTGGGCGGACCAGGTGGCCGCGATCATCCAGGTGTGGTTCCCGGGCCAGGAGTTCGGGCACGCGCTGGCCGACGTGCTGCTGGGCTTCGTCGAGCCGGGCGGCAGGCTTCCGGTGACGATCCCGCGCAGCGAGGCCGGCGTTCCGGTCGGCCGGGCGCGGCCGGTCGATGGAGCGCTCGAATACAGCGAGGGCCTGCTGGTCGGCTACCGGGCGTACGACAAGGCCGGCCGGGAACCGCTGTTCCCGTTCGGGCACGGCCTCGGTTACACGAGCTGGATGTTCGAAGGCCTGGATGTTCCGATCGGTCCGGTACATGCCGGAGCCGACGTCGAGGTGACCGTGACGGTGCGCAACACGGGCCGCAGGGCCGGGCGTGAGATCGTCCAGCTCTACCTCTCTGAACCGGAAATGGGGAACGTAGACGGCTATCCCCAGTACAAGCGCCCGATCCGGGTCTTGGCCGCGCTCGGCTCGGCTCAGGCTGAGCCCGGTGAGGAGACACACGTGCGGCTGCGTGTACCCGCGCGGGCGTTCGCGCGCTGGGACGGCGAGACGCACGCCTGGGTCCATCCGCGCGGCAGCTATCTGCTGCAAGTCGGGCGTTCCTCGCGCGATCTGCGCCTATCCGCGCCGGTACTTATTGGCTGATGCCGCGCGCCGGACGGGCGTACGTAAACCCGGAGGCGGCGCCAAATAATGCGTGGCTAACATCGGGCCATGACCGCTCGCGGCAAAGAAGAGCAGACCCCCGACCCACGCAGGCTGATCGCGCTGCTGGCCGATCCGGGCCGCCTGCGAGTGTTCGCCGCGCTGGTACTGGCGCCCAAGCAGGGCGCGCGGCCGCAGGATCTGGCGAAGAGCGCCAACGTCCCGGTGCGCGATGTCATCAAGACACTCATTCGCCTTGACGAGGCAGGCCTGGCCGTCCGGCTCACCGAGCAGCCGGGCGGCCCTGGCGCGTCCAAGGTGGCGGCAGCCCGGTCCGGATCAGGGACCGAGTTCGGGTCCGGGTCCGGCAGCGGGACCGACACCGAGCTCAGCATCGGGCTCAACGACGGCGACCCGTCGGATGACCGCTGGCGCGCCGTCCCGGAAACTCTGCGCAGCGCGACCGAAGCGAACACCCGCCAGGCCGACAATGCCCTGCCGCCGGAACCAGTCGTGCGGGACCCTGGCACGGCATCGCTGCTGCGCGGCTTCTTCGCCCGCGGCCGCCTCACGCATGTCCCAGCCGCGCACGCGAAGCGTATGGTCGTGCTCGACTATCTCGCGCAGTCGTTCGAGCCCGGAGTGCGGTACGAGGAGACGAAGGTCAATCGCATCCTGGGCAAGTTCCACGATGACTATGCGGCGTTGCGTCGTTACCTCGTCGATGCCGGTTTCCTGAGCCGTTCCGAGAACATGTATTGGCGAAGCGGCGGATCTGTAGGACTGTGAACCACTGAGCTCTGAACCACCGAATGCTGAACCACTGAACTCTGAACCACTATCTGGGCGAATCCGTTTGGCGGGTGCCGCGGGAGACACCAGAGCCACACCACACGCTGCCCGATGGTGCGCGGCGGACACCGGACCGAAGACGAACAGGAGAAAAGCCCGATGCCCGTCAAGGTGTTCGGCCTGCCCACCCACATCCTGCTGCTGCACGCGGCCGTGGCGGGCATCCCGCTGGTGTGCGTCACCACGATCCTGATAGCGGCCAGGCCCGCATGGCGCCGCAGGTTCGGCATCGTCAACGCCATCTTCGCGATTGTCATGGTCGGCATCACGTACGCGACCGACCTGGCCGGCCAGGCGCTCTATAACCACGCGAGCTACCTGCAAAAGCTGGCGGCCCAGCACCGCAGCCTCGGGCTGACGTTGGTCTGGTTCGTCGGGGCGGTCGCGGTACTCGCGATCGCCCTGGTCGTCATCGACCGCGCGGGCTACGCTGAGCACCACGCCACGACGGTCACGGTGGCCGCCCTCGCGATAGCCGTGAGCGCCGTCTGCATCGTCCAGTGCATCCGGGTCGGGGACTCCGGCGCACGTGCCGTCTGGGGCGGTATCAACGTTTCCGGCAGCGCGCGGCCGGGTTCGGGGGTCGGCACGGGGTTCGGTACCGGCGCCTGAGAGCTGTCCTCGGCCGCGCGGGTGCGCGACCGAGGGAGCATCGATGGAGATCCTTGACGAGCCGCACGTCGCCGAACGCGCTGAGATCCCTTACCTCGGAATCCGTTGCGTGACACCGTTTCGCGGCATGCTGAGCCAGCGCGACAAACTACTCGCGGAATTGTCCGGCTGGCTCAGCCGCAACGACGGGGCGCAAGCCGGCCCGCTGTTCCTGCGGCTGCATGTGATCGACATGAACGGCCCGATGGACCTTGAGGTCGGAGCGATCACCGAAAAGCCGATGAACGGCGACGAGCGCGTACGCCCCGGGCTGCTGCCAGCCGGCCGGTACGCCACGATGACCTACCGCGACCACGCCAGGCGTGCCAATAGGCATCTGATCGACTGGGCCGCCGCCAACGGTCACGCGTTCGACCGTAGGGACGATCCCGCGGGGGACCTGTTCGTATGCCGTTACGAGGCGTACCGGACGGATCCGCGTACCGAACCTCGCAAGACCAAATGGGCGGTCGAGTTGAATATCCTGCTGGCCACGCCAGAGGCGTAGGCCAGATCTGACAGGGCGCCAGATCGAGCGCGCGCGCAAAGGTCCGCGAGAGAGTCAAACGACCACACCTTCGACGGTTATTGGCCCATCCGGCCATCGGCGCAGCGCGACGCGGTCGCCGGGGCGGGGCCAGATGCGCCCCGCGGCCTTCGCTTTCGCCGCCGCCAGGAGCAGCGCGGCGCAATAGGTGGCTCTGGCGGCGCCCAGCGGCATCAGCACCACGGCGCCCGCCTGGTCACATTTGACGATCCGGCCGGGCAGCAGGCCCGGCGCCGTGCGATCGAGCTCTTCGAGGTCCGACTCGCTCCAGCCGAGGCCGTCGGCGGGGACGGCGACCAGTGGCGCGGTCGAGCGGGCGCCGCGGCGCCCACGGGTGCGCGGTGGGGGCACGTCGGTTGCCGGCGCCGGGTCGCCTGCGGCGGCACTTGCCTGCATCGTGTCCTCCAAGCTTCGGACGGCCATCGGCTGCCTCTGCCGTCGCCGACTCGTGTCTGTCTGTGGTCTGGGTCGGGTCGGCCGGTTGCCGTTGGTCGGCGGGTGGATCCGGACTGCGATCCACTGCGCCACTTGTCAGCTTCGTTGTCAAATATCCGTTTATGCGGATGATCGTGTCATCTTAAGCGACCCGATCGAGGCTGTCTGCCGTTTTATTGTCACTCGCATTGTCACCCGGCAGCGCCGAGGGTTCGACAGCTTTTTTCGCCGGGCCCTGGCCTGCGCTGACACCGCTTGCACTGACATCGTCCGCACGATCATCGCCAGCGCTGTCACCGTCAGCCCTGCCACCGTCAGCACTGCCACCGCTCGTACCCCCGCGGACCGCGTTGAACACTGCGCCGATCAACACGGCGAGCGCGGTGATATAGAGCCACAGCAGGATGGCCGCGGTGGCGGCGATCCTTCCGAAGCCCGCGGCGCCGCTCGCGCCGTACTGACTGCCGTGGAGGTAAAGCCGTAGCAGCGCCGATCCCGCGGCCCACACCGCGAGCGCGACCAGCGCTCCCGGCAATCCCGCGCGCCAGCGCGGACGGTCCGGCAGCGCCAGATGGTAGAGCGTGCTGAGGAAGATCACCAGGGCCGCGGCCAGGGCCGGCCAGGCCAGTGGGCCGACCACGGCGGCCGTGGTCGCGTTGATCCCCGATAGCAATTCCGTGCCCACCAGGAGCAACGGCACTGTCGCCGCGCCGAGCAGCAGGGCCGGCAAGTAGAGCCCGAACGCCAGCAGTCTGGTGCGCACGATGCCGCGCCGCCCGTTTTGGCCAGATGCCACGGTGATCGTATCGATCGCGACGTTCAGCGCACGTGATCCTGACCACAGTGCGATGAGGAATCCGATCGAGACAACGTCGGCGTGCCCTGACGTCAGCATGCTGTGCAGAGCGGGGGCGACGGTCTGACGTACCGCGCGCTGTGAAAGCACGACGCCTGCGGCGTTTGTCAGATCGTGCTCTAGGCGCAGCGCACGTGCGGTGCCGAGTTGAGCGTGGAGGTAACCCAGTACCCCGACGATGCCTAGGGCGAGTGCGGGAAGGGAGAGTAGGACCCAGAACGCGGCTTCGGCGGCGAGCCCGGTGATGCGGTAACGAAGGCACAGCCGGAACGTCTGGACAGTTTTACCCTTGCGCCGCAGTTTGCGGGCGTAGGGCGCGGCCTGGAGCGCCTGGTCGCGCTTCAGCGACGGAACGACTCGGCGCCGCGAGACCGCATCCTCGAACAGTGCGGTACCGCATGTCGCGGAATCGAGTCCCGAAGGTTCGAGGCCCGCAGTGTCGAGATCGAGTGCTTCGATGGCGATCTGCGTGGATCGGGCGCTGCGTAACGCCTCGTCGGCGGTTTCCGTATACATCCTGATTTCTTGGTCTTCTGCACCGGGCACCCCACGGTACCTCACCTAGCCGCGCCTTCCGCCGCACGACGCTCTCAGCGGTCTGCGATTGCTCCGCGCGGCGGCGAACACACTGTCGGTACAGGAGTCAGGGCTACACGTCGCCAACACATCCGAGGATCGAAGCAGGCCGGTAAATTTCAGGTAAAGACCCACGGTGAAGTCCGAATTGTCCCAGGCCGACAGGCATATCTTTTCGCTTCAGGCGCTACCTGACACCCGGTCTACTCCCCGGATCGGACGCGGGTCGCGCTTGACGCCGAATCCGGCCTCGCGGCCGGAACCGGGGAACCAACGATCGCCCGAGGGTCTCGGAACCCACCCGGCCAAGCCGGTCCGAACCGCCGCGGCGATCCGGGGTGAATCGGACCGCACCGCCCGCCGCGCACACCAGCGCGGCACCGGCGAGGCGTGCCGTAGGGCACTTTCCGCCCGAACCCGTCAGCTCACCCGGTAGGCGGCAGGAAAGAGACCGCATTGGAGTGCGCGAGAAATGGCGTCCCACAGACGGGCGAAGGTTCCGGCCCGTTCCGTCATGACCCTGACGGCCACGACCGCGGCGGCAGCCGTCGGCGTGGGGCTCGCCCCGACCACGAGCCACGCGGCCTCTGTCTCTGACATCGAGGCCCAAGTACACGCGCTGAACGCGCAGGCCGAACAGGCCACGAACGTCTACGACGCGTCGGTCGAGCAGTTGGCGAACCTGCAGAAGCAGGTGGACAACCTGCAGGGCGAGGCCGCCACGATGCAGCAGTCGATGAACAAGCTGCTCTCCACGCTCGGCCCGCTGGCCGCCGCGCAGTACCGGGCCGGCTCGGTGGATCCGACGCTGGAGCTGATGCTGCAAAGCCACCCGGACCAGTACCTGCAGCAGGCCGCGACGATGAGCCAGCTGGGCCAGAACGAGGTGATGAACCTCAAGTCGCTCAAGGTCGAGCAGGCGCAGCTCGCGGTGCTCAAGAAGCAGGCCGCCGATCGGCTCGGCGCGCTGCAGCAGGCCGAGGCGCAGGCCGCCTCGATGAAGAAGCAGATCGTCGGCAAGTTCCAGCAGGCGCAGTCGCTGCTCTCCCAGCTGACCTACGCCGAGCAGCAGAGCTTCAACTACGGCGGCGTTACGCAGGCCGAGATCAACGCGGTGCCGCAAGCCACCGGCCGGGCCGCGATAGCCATCGCGTTCGCCAAGTCCAAGCTCGGTACTCCGTACCAGTGGGGCGGCACCGGCGACCCGTACTACGACTGCTCCGGCCTGACCCAGGCATCGTGGGCAGCGGCCGGGGTCTCGCTCGGGCGCACCACCTATGACCAGATCAACGACGGCTACGCCGTGCCCGCGATCCTGGCCGACCTGGAGCCCGGCGACCTCATCCTGTACAACGGCGACGAGCACGTGGCGTTGTACGTCGGCGCTGGCCTGGTCATACACGACCCGACCACCGGATCGGTGGTCCAGTACGGGCACTGGAACATGATGTCGATCTCGGGGATCCGCCGGGTGAGCTGACCCCGGTAGCCGCGGGCCGCAGGCCGGTCGCGCGAGCAGTCAGACCCCCACGCGGCGGCGGACCTTTGTCCGCCGCCGTCTCACATTTCGGTCCGCATTCTGAGCAGCGTTGGACGCTGCTCGCGTTCGGCTGGCAATCTCGGCAGGGAATGCCCTCTTCGCGAAGGACACGAGGATGACCGAGTCGAGCACGCCTGCCGCCGCCGAGCCTTCGGGGACGAGCGTGCGTTCCCACCAGGTGAGACGGCACCGCGGCGAGGGCCAGTGGGCCAAGGGCCATTTCACTCCGCTGAACGCGAACGAGCAGGTCAAGAAGGACGACGACGGCCTGAACGTGCGGGCCCGGATCGAGAACATCTACGCGTACCGCGGCTTCGACGCGATCGACGGGCAAGACCTGCGCGGCCGTATGCGCTGGTGGGGGCTGTACACGCAGCGTCGGCCCGGAATCGACGGCGGCAAGACCGCGGTGCTTGAACCCCATGAGCTCGACGACGAGTACTTCATGCTGCGGGTACGCATCGACGGCGGGGTTTTGAACGTCGCCCAACTGCGCGCCATCAGCGAGGTCTCGGTGACCTACGCGCGCGGAACCGCCGACGTCACGGACCGGCAGAACATCCAGCTGCACTGGATCCGTATCGAAGATGTGCCCGCTATTTGGAAGATCCTCGAAGGCGTCGGCCTGCAGACCACCGAGGCCTGTGGCGACACCCCGCGCGCGATGCTCGGCTCGCCGGTCGCGGGCGTGGCCAAGGACGAAGTGATCGACGCCACACCGGCGCTGGAGGAGCTCAAGCGCCGGTTCGTCGGCTCGAAGGAGTTCTCGAACCTGCCGCGCAAGTTCAAGACCGCGGTGTCCGGATTGCAAGACGTCGTCCACGAGACGAACGACGTGTCCTTCGTCGGCGTCGAGCACCCCGAGCACGGCCCCGGCTTCGACCTGTGGGTCGGCGGCGGCCTGTCCACGAACCCGCAGTTCGCCAAGCGGCTCGGCGCCTGGGTGCCGATCGAGGAGGTCGGCGACGTCTGGGCCGGAGTCTGCGGCATCTTCCGCGACTACGGCTACCGGCGGCTGCGCAACCGCGCCCGGCTGAAGTTCCTGGTCGCCGACTGGGGCGCGGAGAAGTTCCGCGAGGTGCTGGAGACCGAGTACCTGCACCGCAAGCTGATCGACGGCCCGCCGCCGCCCTTCGTGCCCCCGACCCAGCGCGACCACGTGGGCGTGCACGAGCAGAAGGACGGCCGGTTCTACGTCGGCTTCTGCCCGCGGGTCGGCCGGATCGACGGCGCCACGCTCGGCCGGATCGCGGACCTGGCCCGGTCAGTGGGCTCGGATGAGATTCGCACCACACCCGACCAGAAGATGCTGATCCTGAACGTGCCCGGCGACCGGGTCGAGGGCCTGATCGGCGAGCTGAAGGCGCTGGACCTGCAGGTGCGCCCGTCGGTCTTCCGCCGGCACACGATGGCCTGCACCGGCATCGAGTTCTGCAAGCTGGCCATCGTGGAGACCAAGGCGCTGGCCTCGGACACCATCGACGAGCTGGAGAAGCGGCTGCCGGACTTCGACACCCCGGTCACCATCAACGTCAACGGCTGCCCGAACTCCTGCGCCCGGATCCAGACCGCTGACATCGGCCTGAAGGGGCAGCTGGTCCGCGATGCGGACGGCAACCAGGTCGAGGGCTTCCAGGTGCACCTCGGCGGCCACTTCGGCTCGGACATGGATGACGACGGCTCATTCGGCCGCAAGGTGCGCGGACTGAAGGTGACCGCGAAGGAGCTGCCCGACTACGTCGAGCGGGTGCTGCGCAACTTCCAGGCCGAGCGCGAGGACGGCGAGTCGTTCGCGGCTTGGACGGTACGGGCCACCGAGCAGCAGCTTTCCTGAGCCGAGCGGGCCGTCGCCGTACGTCCGGCGTCCATCATTTGTCTCACCGCCCCGTCCAGATAATGGTACGTGCTGGACGTAAACGCCGCCGCGATGGCACGCTCGATGCATGTCCCGCGCCGGAATCGCCCTCGTAGCTCGACGCCACGTCGACTACAAGCGCGTCTCCAGCGCCGTCTGTATGCCGACGCGATAGCCCGCACACCAGCGAAAAGACAGTCAGCCAGGACAGTCAGCACCGCCTCCGAGGAAGCTTCCCGGAGAGCGATCGCGGGTGCGAAACGCGTCGGCCGGACTCCACTACGTTCCTTCCGGTCGCCCGCGCGACGTGCCCGCACCGACCCGAAGGACCGGACCCGTGAGCGCCACCCGACCCGAACGCGCCGCCGGCGGTTTCGACGGGGGCGGCGAGCAACGCGCCGCGCCCCAGTACTGCCCGTACTGCGCAGAAGAGGACCTGCGTCCCGAACCGTCCAGCCATCGCGCCTGGAACTGCCGTTCCTGCGCGCGCGTCTTCGAGGTCTCCTTCGTCGGGCTCAAGTTGGGAGCCGGCGCATGACCTCCACGCTGACCGAGACCGAACTGCGCGACCTGGCCGACGCGGCCAACGAGCAGCTGGCCGACGCGAGCGCCGCCGAGATCATCGCCTGGGCCCGCGAGACCTTCGGTGCCGACCTGGTGGTCGCCTCATCGATGGCTGACACGCATCTGGTGCACGTCGCCCAGGCCGCCGCTCCCGGCATCGACGTTCTCTTCCTGGACACCGGCTACCACTTCGCCGAGACCATCGGCACCCGCGATGCCGTCGCGCAGGCGTACAAGGTGAATCTGCTCTCGATCACGCCGAAGCAGACGGTGGCCGAGCAGGACGCGGAGTACGGCCCGAAGCTGCACGACCGCGACCCGGACCGCTGCTGCGCGCTGCGCAAGGTGGAGCCGCTGGAGCGGGGCCTGGAGCCGTACGGCGCCTGGATCAACGGGATGCGCCGCGAAGAGTCGCCGACCCGCGCGGACATCCGCGTGGTCGACTACGACGCCAAGCGCAACATGGTCAAGATCTCGCCGATCGCGGCCTGGACGCAGCAGCAGGTGGACTCGTACATCGAGGAGAACAGCGTCCTGATCAACCCGCTGTTCTTCGACGGCTACACCTCGATCGGCTGCGAACCGTGCACCCGCCGCGCGCTTCCCGGCGAGGACCCGCGCGCCGGGCGCTGGGCCGGGTCGGCCAAGACCGAGTGCGGCCTGCACACGTGACCCACGCCGAACCGATCGACACCGCACCAACAGACACCGCAGCAACAGACACCGCGCCGATATCGACGAAGGAGGAGCACGTGACCGTCCTGACCGACGCCCCGTCACGACTGCACCAGTCCCACCTCGACGCGCTCGAATCCGAGGCGGTGCACATCTTCCGGGAGACCGCCGCGGAGTTCGAGCGGCCGGTGCTGCTGTTCTCCGGCGGCAAGGACTCCATCGTGATGCTGCACCTGGCGCTCAAGGCGTTCTGGCCGGCGCCGGTGCCCTTCGGACTGCTGCACGTGGACACCGGGCACAACTTCCCCGAGGTGCTGGATTTCCGCGACCGCACGGTCGCCCAGCACGGGCTGCGGCTGACCGTGGCCAAGGTGCAGGACTACATCGACGACGGCCGGCTGCGTGAGCGCGCGGACGGCACGCGTAACCCGCTGCAGACCGTGCCGCTGCTCGACGCGATCACCGGCAACAAATTCGACGCGGTGTTCGGCGGCGGACGCCGGGACGAGGAGAAGGCCCGCGCTAAGGAACGGGTCTTCTCGCTGCGGGACGAATTCGGCGGCTGGGACCCGCGCCGGCAGCGCCCCGAACTCTGGGCGCTGTACAACGGCCGGCACCGGCCCGGCGAGCACGTGCGCGTCTTCCCGCTGTCGAACTGGACCGAGCTGGACGTCTGGCAGTACATCGAGCGCGAAGAGATCGAGCTGCCGGAGATCTACTTCGCGCACCAACGCGAGGTGTTCCAGCGCGACGGGATGTGGCTCACACCCGGCGAGTGGGGCGGCCCGAAGGACGGCGAACTGGTTGAGCTGCGCGAGGTGCGTTACCGCACCGTGGGCGACATGTCCTGCACCGGCGCCGTGGATTCGGACGCCGTGACGATCAGTCAGGTCATCCGCGAGATCGCCGCCTCGACGCTGACCGAGCGCGGAGCCACGCGCGCCGACGACAAGATGTCCGAGGCCGCGATGGAAGACCGCAAGCGCGAGGGGTATTTCTAAACATGACCGCCACGCCCACGGAAATCTCCCTGCTTCGCCTGGCCACCGCCGGGTCGGTCGACGACGGCAAGTCCACCCTCGTCGGCCGGCTGCTGCACGACTGCAAGGCGGTGTTCGCGGACCAGCTCGACGCGGTCGAGCGGGTCTCCCGCGAGCGCGGCCTGGCCGGCGCCGACCTGGCGCTGCTCACCGACGGGCTGCGTGCGGAGCGCGAGCAGGGCATCACCATCGACGTGGCATACCGCTACTTCGCCACCCCGCGCCGCCGGTTCATCCTGGCCGACACGCCGGGGCACGTGCAGTACACCCGCAACATGGTCACCGGCGCGTCCACCGCGCAGCTCGCGGTCGTGCTGGTGGACGCGCGCAACGGCGTGGTCGAGCAGACCCGGCGGCACGCGGCCGTCGCGGCGCTGCTGCGGGTGCCGCACGTCGTGCTCGCGGTGAACAAGATGGATCTAGTCGACTACGACGAGGCGGTGTTCGCGCCGATCGCGGACGAGTTCACCGAGTACGCCGCACGGCTGGGCGTGCCCGAGGTCACCGCGATCCCGATCAGCGCGCTGGCCGGCGACAACGTGGTCGAGCCCTCAGCCTCGATGGACTGGTACGGCGGCCCGACGCTGCTTGAGCACCTTGAGGCAGTGGACGTCGAGGAGGACCCGGCGGCGCATCCGGCGCGCTTCCCGGTGCAGTATGTGCTGCGTCCGCAGAGTCCTGGGGAGTTCCGCGACTACCGGGGCTACGCCGGGCAGCTGGTTTCCGGCGTGCTGCGGCCCGGTGACGAGATCGTGGTGCTGCCTTCGGGTCAGCGTTCGACGATCGCCGGGATCGACCGGCTCGGTGAGCAGGACGTCGACGTGGCGTTCGCGCCGCAGTCGGTCACCCTGCGCCTGACCGACGACCTGGACATCTCGCGCGGCGACGTGATCGCCCCGGCCGCGGACGCGCCGACCGCCACGCAGGATGTGATCGCGACCGTGTGCCACCTGGCCGACCGGCCGCTGCGTGCCGGTGACAGGGTGCTGCTTCGGCACACCACGAAGACGGTCAAGGCGATCGTCCGCTCGCTGGACGCGCGGCTGGACATCGACACCTTGGCCGAGGAGCCGTTCCCACAGGGGCTCTCGGTCAACGAGATCGGCCGAGTCACCCTGCGCGTCGCGGCCCCGCTGCCCCTCGACGACTACACCGACAACCGGCGCACCGGTTCGTTCCTGCTCATTGACGAGAGCGACGGCGCCACGCTGACCGCGGGCATGGTCGGCACGCCGCTGCACGCGGACACGGCCACCACACCGACCGTCGATGCGGCGGAGGTGTAGCAGGTGCCTGACTTCATACTCGCCGGGATCTCCGGCGCGATCCACCCGAGGGAGACGGGGCGGCTAAGCGGGTGTACCGGCTCGGACAACTGCCCGGCCGCGCTCTAAGCGCTTAACAGAGACGGTGCTCAATGAGGAGCGCCAGCGGCTGACGCATATCAATGACCGCTGTCGCCACGGTTCGGCAATTGCGAACCGCCTTGCTCAGGCTTCCCTCTCTCTCGACACCGAACGAGGAATCCACGTGTCCCCGCTCCGTATCGCGCACGGCTCCCGCCCCGCCCACCCCGTCAAACGCGCTCTGCTCGGCGCCACCGCGCTGGCCACCCTCGCGCTGACTGCCGCCTGCGCGCACGCCGCCGCGCCGATCAGCAGCACGCCGGTCGCCGCGAACAGCTCGGGGGCCGCGACCGGCACCCCGGCGAGCGAGCTGCACCTCGGCTACTTCGCCAATGTCACGCACACCACCCCGATCGTCGGGGTCGCGAAGGACTTCTTCGCGCAGAAGCTCGGCTCGACCAAGCTGAGCACGCAGATCTTCAACGCCGGCCCGGACGAGATGACCGCGCTGCTCGGCGGCAAGCTCGACGCCGCATACGTGGGGCCGTCATCCGCGCTCAACGCCTGGGTCAAGTCCAAGGGCGGCCTGGTCATCGTGGCGGGAGCGGAGAACGCCGGCGCCGAACTGGTGGTCTCCTCGAAGATCAACTCGCCGGCCGACCTCAAGGGCAAGAGCCTGGCCTCGCCGCAGCTCGGCAACACCCAGGACGTCGCGCTGCGCTACTGGCTCAAGCAGCAGGGCTATGCGACCGACCAGCAGGGCGGCGGCGATGTCAAGATCACACCGACCGACAACGCCACCTCGCTAGCCCTCTTCGAAGCCGGGAAGATCGACGGCGCGTGGGTGCCTGAGCCGTGGGCCTCGCGCCTGGTCGTCGAGGGCAAGGGCCACGTGCTCGTGGACGAGAAGTCGCTGTGGCCCAACGGCCAGTTCGCCACGACGAACCTGGTGGTCTCCAAGTCCTTCCTGCAGGCGCACCCGCAGAGTGTCAAGGCGCTGATCGAAGGTCAGCTCGAGGCGAACGCCTGGGTCGCCGCCAACGCGGCCGACGCGGCCAAGCTGGTCAACACGACCATCAAGTCCTTGACCGGCAAGGCGCTCAAGGACCCGGTGATCACCCGGGCGTGGACCGAGGAGAACGTGACCAATGACCCCGAGGCCTCCTCACTGCAGACCAGCCTGACCCACGCGGTCTCGGATGGCCTGCTCAAGCAGACTCCGCTCGACGGCATCTACGACCTGACCCTGCTCAACCAGGCGCTGGCCGAGGCCGGGCAGCCGGCGGTGTCGTCGGCCGGGCTCGGTAATCAGTAGCGCGGCAACCACTAACGCACCGAAGCAAACCGGCTGAACAGCCTTCCCGTCCCACACCGCCGCCCGGCGAACCCCGTAACGCGCAAGGCGCCGAGACCGCCGGGCGGCGGACCAAGGAGGACAGCGAGATGACCGTGACGATCGACGAGGCGCCCAGCGCCCGGACGCTCACCGAGGCGGCCGTGCGGCTCAGCGGCGTGTCCAAGTGGTTCGGCAAGGAGACCGACAAGCCGGTGCTCGACGGCATCGACCTGACCGTCGCGCCCGGCGAGTTCGTCTGCCTGCTCGGCGCGTCGGGCTG
Organism: Actinocrinis sp.; assembly: GCF_035605935.1. Classification (GTDB taxonomy): domain Bacteria; phylum Actinomycetota; class Actinomycetes; order Streptomycetales; family Catenulisporaceae; genus Actinocrinis. Next base: position 31,226 of record NZ_DATNGK010000268.1, read on the forward strand.
CGGCAAGTCCACGCTGCTGAACCTGGTGGCGGGGCTCGACCCGGTCAGTGCCGGCTCGATCGAGGTGACCGGCGGCCGGGCGGCGCTGATGTTCCAGGAGTCCGCGCTGTTCCCGTGGCTGACCGCGGCCGGGAACATCGAACTGGCGCTGCGGCTGCGCGGGGTCGGCAAGGCGCAGCGGCGCAGCGAGGCGGAGCGGCTGCTGAGCCTGGTGCGGCTGGAAGGCGCGGCGCACAAGCGGGCGCACGAGCTGTCCGGCGGCATGCGGCAACGGGTCGCGCTGGCCCGCGCGCTGGCGCAGCAGGCCGAGGTGCTGCTGATGGACGAGCCGTTCGCCGCGCTCGACGCGATCACCCGCGATGTGCTGCACGGCGAGCTGACCGCGCTGTGGCAGGAGACCGGGGTCACGGTGCTGTTCGTCACGCACAACGTGCGCGAGGCGGCGCGGCTTGGGCAGCGGGTCATCCTGCTTTCCTCCCGGCCGGGCCGGGTGGCCCGAGAGTGGCAGGTCGACATTCCGCAGCCGCGCCGGATCGAGGACGCGGCCGTCTCGGAACTGGCCCGCGAGATCACCGATGAGCTGCACCGGGAGATCACCAAGCACGCCCGGTTCGCCCAGGGCAGTGCGACACAGCGCAGCGGGATCAAGAGCAAGGAGACGCGCCGCGATGGCTAACGAGACCGCGACTTTCGAGAGCGGTTCCTTTGAGGACGCCTCGATCGACGCCTCCGGCGGCGTCGGCGTCGGCATCGACTCCGCCTCTGCCGCGACGGCGGCGAAGCCGGTTGCGGACAACAGCCAGAACCGGCTCGCGACCCTCGAAGCCGGTCTGGACGCGCTGGACACCGCGGCGGTCAAGACTCGGCGGCCGTGGTGGCGGGTCCTGATCTCCAGGGTCTTGCCGCCGGTCGTCGCGCTGGTCGTGACCCTGGCGATCTGGGACCTGCTGGTCGTAATGCACGTGCATTCAGGCGAGATCATGCTGCCCGGACCCGGCGACGTGTGGGACTCCCTGACGACTAACTGGGGTCCTAGCCGGATGGGCGCGGCCATCTGGGACTCGGTGTATCGCGCCGCCATCGGCTTCGCCGCCTCGGTCGTGATCGGCACCGTGATCGGGCTGCTCGTCGCGCGAATCGCCCCGCTGCGCGCCGCCGTGCAGCCGTTGCTTTCCGGCTTGCAGAACCTGCCCTCGGTGGCGTGGGTGCCGATCGGCATCATCTGGTTCGGTGTCACCTCGGCGACGATCTACACGGTGGTGCTGCTCGGTGCGGTGCCGTCGATCGCGGTGGGCTTGATCGACGGGCTGGACCGCGTGCCCCCGATTTACCTGCGCGTCGGCCGCAACCTTGGCGCACGCGGGCTGGACTCGGTGCGCTTCGTGCTGATCCCGGCCGCGCTGCCGGGCTATGTCTCGGGCATGAAGCAGGGCTGGGCCTTCGCCTGGCGCTCGTTGATGGCCGCAGAGCTGATCGCGATCTCGCCCTCGCTGGGTCCCGGCGTCGGCCAGGTGATGAAGTTCGCCCAGGACAACCTGGACCTGTCCCTGGCGATCGGCTCGATCATCATCATCCTGATCATCGGCATCGGGATCAACCAGTTGTTCTTCGCCCCGCTTGAGCGCAGGCTGCTGCGTACCAGGGGTCTGAGCCGGTCATGAATACGCAGCGCACGCGGATCGAGCGGGTCGCACAGGCCAAGCAGCCCGCTCTGCTCGCCGTGGCTCACGGTTCGCGCGATCCGCGGCACGCCGCCGCGTTGCGCGGGCTGTTGGCCGCGGTGCGCCGTGCCAGGCCCGCGCTGCGTGCCGAGCTTGGATTCCTCGACCTGTGCGGCCCCGATGTCCCCACCGCGCTCGCTCGCCTCGTCGCATCAGAGCACGAAGAGGCCCGCAGCGTCGTCGTGCTGCCGCTCTTTCTCAGTCACGGCTACCACGTCGGTCACGACATCCCGGCTGTCACCGCGCTTGCGCGTGAATCCGTGCATCGTCCGCCGCGGCTGATCATCGCCGATCCGCTCGGCCCGGATCCGCTTCTCGACGCGGCGATGCAGCGTCGCCTGCGTGAGCAGGGTGAGTTCGGCGCCGAGTCGGACCTCAGCCTGGTCGTCGCCTCGGCCACGATCGCTGCGACGGAAACGATGGACGCCATCAGGGTGCTGCGGTCCGCCGGCATCGGGCCGATCGCCGTCGCCTCGTACTTCCTCGCGCCGGGCCTGCTATACGACCGAGTGCGCACCGACGCGCTCGCCGCGCGCGTACCGATCGCGGCTCCGCTGACCACTGCGGACGGCGAGCCGCCGGCCGAACTGGTGCAGCTCGTCCTGAATCGCTACGCGCAGGCCGCCGAGGCTCGGCCCTTGGCTTCGCGACTGGCCGGCGCCGCCGCAGTGGCCTGATTCACCCTCAGCTGGCCAGCACACGCTCGCGCTCGGCCTCGAGGTCGAAATCTCCCGCCGGGTACTGGGGATCGATCCGCTCAAGGGCCTCGACCAGCAGGCGCGTGACCGCGTAGTTGCGGTACCACTTGTGATCCGCGGGCACGACGTACCACGGGGCGTCCTGCGTCGAGCACTTCTCCAGCGCGACGCGGTAAGCATCCTGATACTGCGGCCACAGTTCGCGCTCATCGACGTCGCCGGGGTTGTACTTCCAGTGCTTCGCCGGATCCTCCAGCCGGGCCAGCAGGCGCTCCTTCTGCTCGTCGCGGGAGATGTGCAGGAAGCACTTGACCAGCACCGCGCCGTCCGCGACCAGTTTCTGCTCGAAGCCGTTGATCAGCTGGTACCGCCTGCCGATGGTCATCGGCACAGCGAGCTTGCGTACCCGGGCGATCAGCACGTCTTCGTAGTGTGAGCGGTCGAAGATGCCGACCTCGCCGGCCGTCGGCAGCGCCCTGCGAATGCGCCAGAGGAAGTCGTGCGCGCGCTCTTCCTCGGTGGGCGCCTTGAAGGCGGTCAGCCGGGTTCCGTTCGGGTCGAGCTGGCCGATGACGTGGCGCACCGTGCCGCCCTTGCCCGAGGTATCCATGCCCTGCAGGACAAGCAGCACCTTGCGACTGCTGTCGCCGCCGCGCGCCGCCGCGAAAAGTCGTTCCTGGAGCTCTTCGAGCCGCGCCGCCAGCTTCGGCAGTTCGTCCTCGGCCTTATCACGGGAGGAGACGCCCGGTGTGGAATCGGGATCGATCGCCGCGAGGTCCACCGCGCCCGCCGGCACGCGCAGCAGCTCACTGAACACCGCCGCTTCGGCGTCAGCCCCCTGCTTCGCCTTTCGCCCACCGCTCTTCTTCGCCACAGCCTTCTCCCCCGCCGGCTCCTTCTTCCCAGCCTTTTCCCCCGCAGCCGTCTTCTCCCCGGCCTTCTCCCCCGCGGGCTTCTTTTCCGCCGCGGCTTTCACCTTCTCAATGCTCTGCGGCGCGATCTGCGGGAAGCCCGCGGTCACCGGCTCCAGTTCGGCCGCACGGTCGAGTTCGGCGATGACGATCTCGGCCGCGACCTGCTCCACGAGGCGCTGCGTGCCCTCGGCTCGCTTGAGCTTCACCGACTTGAGCTTCGTCGACCCGTTCGAACGCGCGCTCTCGCCGGCGCCCGGCTTCGCCACCTCGGCGCGCACGACGGCTTGCGCCTTGCCCGAAGACTTGTCCTTCTTCTTGCCCGCCCGCTTGTCGGCCACGTCGCTCTTCTTGTGCTTCTCGTCAGCACGGCGCTTGCCGTCGCCCTTGCCCCCAGACTTCGCCACGTGACCGCTCCTCAGTCAGCCGAGCCGCGCGCTCGGTCGTTGACGCGATTCTCGCACTTCACTGCGCGGCAGTCAGGACCGCGCCGGAACCAGTGCGGCTCCGGCGCTCGCCAGGGACACCAGCCGCGAGGTCGCGCGCAGGTATTTCTTCCGGTACCCGCCGGTCAGCAGTTCCGGGGCGAAGAGCTGGTCAACCGGTGCGCCAGCGGCGAGCACGGGGATCGAGCGGTCATACAGCCGGTCCACCAGGACGACCAGCCGCAGCGCGGCGTTCTGGTCGTCGATTGGACGCAAACCGCTCAGCGCCACCGCGCCGACACCGTCCAGCAGCGCGCCGTAGCGGCTCGGATGCAGCGTGCTGAGATGGCCGATCAGGTCATCGAAATCGTCTGCGACGCGCCCGGCCTCGTCAGCGTCCAGAAACGCGGCGAGGTCCCCGTCACTCGCGGGGCTCGGTGCCGCGGCGGCGTCTCGTCTGCGATAGTCCGAGCCCTCGATCCGGAGGGGGGCGAAACGCGCGGCCAGGCCTTGGATCTCACGCAGGAAGTCAGCGGCGGCGAATCGCCCCTCGCCTAGCCGATCAGGCAGTGTGTTCGAGGTCGCCGCGAGCTGTACCCCTGCTTCCGCCAACCGGGTGAGCAGAGTGCTGATGAGCACTGTGTCGCCTGGATCGTCGAGTTCGAATTCGTCGATGCAGATCAGCTCACGGGTCGCCAGTCGCGCGACGCAGGCGGCGAAACCGAGGGCCCCGACCAGGTTCGTGTACTCGACGAACGTGCCGTACGCCTTCTGCCCTTCCGTCGCATGCCACAGCGAAGCCAGCAGGTGCGTCTTGCCGACTCCGTAGCCGCCGTCGAGGTAGACCCCGGCCTTGCCCTCAAAGCTACCGCTCGCCGAGCCTCCGGCCGCGGACCGGCTCAGCAGCCGTCGAGCCGAGAATCGAGATGTGTGCCCCGCGTTCCTGGACCGAGCGGCCCTACCTGCTAGCAGGTCGCGCGCAGCGCTCTGCGATGGCTCTGCGGGGTCGGGTACGTATGTGTCGAAGCGTGCGGACGCGAAGCGCGGCGGCGGTACAAGCTCCGCGAGCAACCGCTCCGGCGTGACCGTCGGGACGCGCCCGGCCAGGCTCGCCGGCGCCTCCGTGCCTAAGATCAGCTTCACCTATCGATCGTATTTCCGGCGCGGCCTCGGACCGGCCGTCAGCCGCGTGACCTTCCTCTCCATAACTCGTGTTTTCGCAGTTCAACTGCCATCTGTGAGCGATATCACGGCCCGACCACCGTCGGCCCCACGCGCATTCCGCTCCCATCGACCGTGTCCCCGACACGGCTGCAATAGTGGCGCCGCTGTGTCACGCTGACTATGTGCGCCAACTGATTCCGCGACCCAACCGAGACGTCGAACCCGATCTGGCCGTGGTGTACGCGTACCCCGGACACACCCGCCGCTGGGTGCGGGCGAACATGGTGTCCTCCGCGGACGGCGCGGCGCAGTCAGACGGCAAATCCGGCGGGCTGTCCGGAGAAGCGGACAAGAAGATCTTCCGCGCGCTTCGCGGCCTGGCCGACGTCATCCTCGTCGGCGCGACCACGGTGCGCACCGAGGGGTACCGCCAGCCCGCGCAGCCCCGGGAGCCGTACGCACGGCTGCGCACGGCCGCGGGCCAGACTCCGGCCGCCGCGATCGCCGTGATCAGCGCGAGCCTCAACCTCGACTTCGACGCGCCGCTCTACCGGGAGCCGGTCGTGCCCACCATCACCATCACGGTCAGCGATGCTCCCGCCGACCGCCTAGCCGTGGCGCGAGACGCGGGCGAGGTGCTGATCGCGGGCACCGGCCGTGCCGATGTAGGGCTCGCGATCGACCAGTTGGCGGGATCGGGCCGCGGCCGGATCCTGTGCGAGGGCGGCCCGCATCTACTCGCCGAGGTGGCCCGCGCGGGCCGTTTGGACGAACTCTGCCTCGCTCTTTCGCCGCAATTGGTGGCCGGTCACGCGCTACGCATCCTCGACGGACCGCCGCTCGAGCCGCCGCTCCCGCTGGCTCTGCACACGCTCCTCATCGAGGACGGCTTCCTGTTCACCCGGCACCTCGTCACCAACCGGGTGGCGGCCTGACCGGGGCCTGCGCGACGAGCACGATGAATTCTCTGAGTTGCCTCTGAACCCCATTACCGTCCGCTTACCCCACCATCCCGCAGCCCCAAGAGCCGCCCGGCGGCCTTACGCTCGAATCATGACCTACGAGGTGACGAAGTCCGAGGACGAGTGGCGCGCCGAGCTTTCCCCGCAGGAGTACCGGGTCCTGCGCCAAGCCGGTACTGAAGCCGCCTTCACCGGCGAGTACACCGACACCGAGACGGTCGGCGTCTACAAGTGCCGCGCCTGCGGTAACGAGCTGTTCCGTTCGGACACTAAGTTCCATTCGCACTGCGGCTGGCCGTCGTTCTTCGACCCGGCCGACTCGAAGGCCGTCGAAGTGCTGCAAGACCGCTCCTTCGGCATGGTCCGCACCGAGGTCCGCTGCGCCCGCTGTGGCTCCCACCTCGGCCACGTCTTCGAGGGCGAGGGCTACCCGACCCCGACCGACCAGCGCTACTGCATCAACTCCATCAGCCTGACCCTCGAACCGGCCGAGGAGTAGGCCAGCGTCAGCGCCCGGCGAGGTGTCGCAGCAGCCGACATCACGCCGCGGTCGTACGCGGCGTGATCGTCACGGCAAGGTTCGCACCAAGCGCGGCGGCGAGGCGCTCAAGCACGGGAAGCGTCGGAACCGTACCGCCGGCCTCGAACCGCGCCACCGCAGACTGGGTCATCGCTGCTCGGTTGGCGAGTTCGGACTGGCTCCAGCCCGCCTCTTCTCGCAGCAGCCGGACAGTGCGGCCGAGTTCGAACGCGAGCCTTGCCGCCTCGTACGCTTCAGGCGCTCCAGTCTCCGCCATTCGGCGGGCACGCAGCTCGGTCCAGTCAGTGCGATCACTCATGCCTCAACCTCCTCGTCGGCCGTGTGCGCCTCAGCGATGCATCGAGTCATAGAACGCCGTGTGAGCGAATTGCTCAGTAACAAGCGTCTCCAACCACAGCCTGACCTCTTCTTCCAGCTCTACCCCAAGCCATAGCATCGATGCTATGGAGACTTAGGGACCAGGGGTGGCCGACACAACGGACATTCACTCGATCTTGTGACGCTGACGCTTTGCAGGTCGGCAGGCGCAGCGGCGAAACGCGCACAGCTTGACCAGCGAGATCCTTTGCGGACCCGCCGGGGATGCGGTTGGCTGGATCGCAGCCGCCGCGGCGCGTGCGCGCTGGCGTGTCAGCCGTTGCCGCCGGGCGGCCATCAGTGCAAGTTGCGACTCGTCGTCCTCGCGGGAGCCCGGATGCGCTTGACCCCGACGGAGCGGGACCGGCTGCTGCTGTTCACCGCGGCGCAACTGGCTCGCGCCCGACGCGCCCGAGGCCTGCTGTTGAACGTGCCCGAAGCGACCGCGTTGATCGCCGACACGGTATGCGAGGCCGCACGCGACGGGCTACGGCTGGCCGAGGCGGTCGAGGCCGGGCGCACGGTGCTTTCCGCCGCCGAGGTGCTGCCCGGCGTACCGGACATCGTCACCGAAGTGCAGGTCGAAGCGGTCTTCGACGACGGGACGCGGCTGGCCATCGTCTCGGAGCCGTTCCGCGGCGCCTCACTCGGCGGGCGTGCGCCGGGGGCCATCCTGCCGCGCGAGGAGCGGGACGACGCGCGGAGCAGCCCGTGGGAAGCGGAACGCAGCGCGCCTCCAGCCCCAATCGCGACGCTGCCAGTCGTCAACATCGGCGAGGTACCCATCTCGGTCACCAGCCACTTCCACTTCTTCGAGGTCAACCGGCGGCTGGCATTCGACCGCGCCGCCGCGTACGGCCTGCGGCTCGACATCCCGGCCGGTTCCTCGACGCGCTTCGAGCCGGGCGCCGTCGTCGAGGTCGCGCTCGTGCCGATCGGCGGGGCGCGTGTCGCGATCGGGTTCTCCGGCCTCGTCGACGGTCCGCTGGACGCCCCGGGGGCGCGCGAGGCCGCGCTCGCTCGAGCACGGGCCGAGGGTTACACGATGGCCTTCGGTGAGGCCGGGGACGGCGCGCGATGAGCAGCCTCGAACCACGCGACTACGTGTCCGTACACGGCGCGCGCAAGGGCGACCGCATCCGTCTCGGCGACACGAACCTGGTCATCGAGGTCGAAGACGACGCGCAGGAACCGGGCTCGGAATTCCTGGCCGGCTTCGGCAAGACCGCCCGTGACGGACTGCACCTCAAGGCCGCCTCGGTCGCCGCGACCTGCGACCTAGTCATCAGCAACGTCGTGGTCATCGATGCCGCTCTCGGCATCCGCAAGGTCTCGATCGGCATCCGCGACGGCCGGATCCACGCGATCGGGCGCGCCGGGAACCCGGACACGCTCGACGGCGTGGATATCGTCGTCGGCACCGGGACCGCGATCGTGTCCGGCGAAGGGCTGATCGCGACGGCAGGAGCGATCGACACCCATGTGCACCTGCTCTCGCCGCGCATCATGGAGGCTTCGCTGGCCTCGGGTGTGACCACGATCATCGGGCAGGAATTCGGTCCCGTGTGGGGCGTCGGGGTCAACTCACCGTGGGCGCTGCGGCACTCCTTCAACGCGTTCGACGCCTGGCCGGTCAACATCGGCTTCCTGGCTCGCGGCTCATCCTCCGATCCGGCGCCGCTGATCGAGGCGCTGGCCGAGGGCGGCGCGTCCGGCTTCAAGGTGCACGAGGACATGGGCGCGCACGCTCGCGCCCTGGACACCGCGCTGCGCGTCGCCGAGGACTTCGACGTTCAGGTCGCGGTGCACACGGATGGCCTGAACGAGGCGTTGAGCGTGGAGGACACGCTGTCCGTGTTGGAAGGGCGGACCATTCACGCGTTTCACATCGAGGGCTGCGGAGGCGGACACGTGCCGAACGTGCTGCGGCTGGCCGGCGAACCGAACATCATCGGCTCCTCGACCAACCCGACGCTGCCGTTCGGCCGGGACGCGATCGGCGAGCACTTCGGCATGATCGTCTCAGCGCACGGACTTAAAACGGACCTGCCCGGAGACGCCGCCCTCGCCCGCGACCGGATCCGCGCCGGAACGATGGGCGCCGAGGACGTGCTACACGACCTTGGCGTCATCCCGATCACATCCTCCGACGCGCAGGGCATGGGACGCGCTGGAGAGACGGTCAGGCGCACGTTCGCCGTCGCGGACAAGATGAAGACCGAGCGCGATACGGGGAACTCGGCGCGCGACAACTCCATGCACGACAACGATCGCGTGCTGCGGTACATCGCCAAGCTGACGGTCAATCCGGCGATCGCGCACGGCCTCTCCCACGAAATCGGCACGCTCGAAGTCGGCAAGGTAGCGGACATCGTGCTGTGGAACCCCTCCTCATTCGCCGCCAAGCCGTACCTGGTCCTCAAAGCCGGGTTCCCGGCGTACGGCGTGGTCGGCGACCCGAACGCGTCCACCGACCGTTGTGAACCGCTCGTCTACGGCCCGCAATTCGGCGGGCACGGCGCGACTGCCGCAGACCTCTCCATCGCCTTCGTCGCCGACGCGGCCGTACAGTCCGCCGCCGACCTCATGCCAACGCGCCGACGCCGAGTCGCGGTCCGCGGCACCCGCGGCATCGGTCCAGGCGCCATGATCCGCAACAGCCGCACCGGCGCGGTACGGGTCGATCCGGCCACCGGCCGAGTCACCCTCGACGGCGCGCCGATCGAATCAGCCCCCGCAGATTCCGTCCCCCTCTCCCGCCTCTACTTCCTGTAGGAGCCACGCCGCGCCATGACCACTCCCGCAGAGCACGGATACGCCATGCCCGCCGAATGGCAGCCGCACGAGCGCACCTGGATGGCGTGGCCGACCGAGGGCTACACGCTCGGCGACGACCCGGACGAGGCGTACCAGGCGTGGTCACAGGTCGCGAACACGATCGCCCGCTACGAGCCGGTGACCATGGTGGTCGACCCGGCGGAAACGGCGACCGCCTCGGCCCGCCGCTGGCTCGACCCCGCGGTGACCGTGGTCGCGCGGCCGCTGGACGACGCCTGGATGCGTGACATCGGCCCGACTTTCCTCACCCGCCCGGCGAGCGGAGCCAAGCAGGCCGGACTGGCCGCCGCGGACTGGATCTTCAACGGCTGGGGCGCGCAGTCCTGGGCCAGCTGGGACAAGGATGCCGAGATCGCCGAAACGGTCGCCGAACTGGCCGGGGCCCGCCGCTTCGCCTCGCCGATGGTCAACGAGGGCGGCGGCATCCATGTGGACGGCGCCGGTACCGTGCTGGTCACCGAGACCGTCCAGCTCGATCCCGGACGCAACCCGGGCTGGACGCGCGAGCGGGTCGAGGCCCAGCTGCGCGGATTCCTCGGCGCGTGGAAGGTGATCTGGCTGCCGCGCGGCCTGACCCGTGACTACGGCGAGTTCGGCACGCGTGGGCACGTCGACATCGTCGCGGCATTCGTGAAACCGGGCGTCGTCGTGGTGCACACACAGCCGGATCCGGCGCACCCCGATCACGAGGTCGGCAAGGAAAACGCGGCGATCCTGCGCGCCGCGACAGATGCACAGGGCCGCCGGCTAGAGGTCGTCGAACTCCCCGCGCCGACGGTGCTCGAAGAGGACGGCGAACCGGTCGACTACTCCTACGTCAACCACTACCTGGCCAACGGCCTGGCGCTTATGTGCGGCTTCGACGATCCGCGCGACGAACAAGCCGCCGAGATATTCGCCAAGCTGCTGCCGGACCGCAAGATCGAGTTCGTCGACGCACGGCCGATCTTCGCGCGCGGCGGCGGGATCCACTGCATCACCCAGCAGCAGCCTCGGGTGTGACGGCCCCTGCTTGCGCCTGCTACGGCAGCGCTTCGACGATCTCCGCGACCGACCGGCGGCGGCCGGTGTAGAAGGGCACTTCCTCGCGCACGTGCCGCCGGGTCTCCGAGCCGCGCAGGTGCCGCATCAGGTCCACGATGCGGTGCAGTTCGTCGGCTTCGAAGGCGAGGATCCACTCGTAATCGCCAAGGGCGAACGACGGGACCGTGTTGGCGCGTACGTCCGGGTACTCGCGCGACATCATGCCGTGCTCGGCCAGCAGCCTGCGGCGCTCCTCGTCGGGCAACAGGTACCACTCGTACCCGCGCACGAAGGGGTAGACCGCGATCCACGCGCGGGCCTGCTCGCCGGCCAGGTACGCCGGGATGTGGCTCTTGTTGAACTCGGCGGGGCGGTGCACGGCCATGTTCGACCACACCGGCTCGCAGGATCGTCCGAGCCCGGTTTTGCGGAACCGCGAGTAAGCGTCTTGCAAGGCTTCGGCGGTCTCGGCGTGCCACCAGATCATCAGATCGGCGTCCGCACGCAGGCCGGAGATCTCGTACGTGCCCCGCACGACGACGTCCTTCTCGGCGAGGTCGGCGTAGAGCGCGTCGACTTCCTGCGCATATGCGGCGCGGCTGTCCTCCGGCAGCGGCTTGGCCACCCGGAAGACGGACCACGCCGTGTAGCGGATCACTTCGTTCAGCTCGCGGGCCTTGCGGCTGATCGGCGCGGCCTCGGTCATGACAGTTCTCTTCCTTCGTCGCCGTGTTGCTTCAAATCCGCGTGTTGCTTCGCATCGCTGCTGTCGTCAAGCTTCTCAACGCCGGTCGCACCCAGCTCGACGATCGCCCTACGCGCCGATGCGATGCACGCCGGGATTCCAACACCGTCATACGCGGCTCCCGCGACGGCGAGTCCTTCCGGCAGCGCGGCGCGTACCGCAGCCACTCGGTCCAGATGCCCGACTGCGTACTGCGGTAGAGCACGCATCCAGCGCTGCACGTGCGTGTCCACGGGCGTAGCGGCGATACCTATCGCGTCGCCGAGGTCTGACAGGGCGACCTTGACCAAGTCCTCGTCGTCGCGGTCGAGATCCTTCTCCTCGCCGTGCCGGCCGAGCGAGGCACGCAGGATCACCAGGCTTCCCGCAGCGTGCGCCAGCCACGGCCACTTAGCCGTGGAGAACGTTGACGCCTTGATCGCACGGCCGTCCACCGGCGGGACGAGGAACCCGGAGCCGGGCAGTCCCTCCGGACCGAGCGCGGCAGCCGGGATAGCGAAGGTGACGATGGCCATCGAGGCGTACTCGATCGCGCTGAGCTGCGCGGCCGCAGTCGGGGCGTGCCCGGCCAGCAAACGTGCGGCCTCCGGCGCCGGAACGGCCAGCACCACCGCGTCAGTGTCGACGGCGCTGCCATCACCCAGCTCGAGCCGCCATCCATCCCCCGCCTTCGTCAGCGCCCTGACCGCGAGCCCGGTCCTCAACTGCGCGCCGTATCTCCTCGCGTCATCCCCCACCGCGATCGGCAACCGTCCGACCCCGCCACGGATCCCCGCGAAGACCGGGCCACCAGGCACGCCCGAGCGCGCGGCGAGCAGGTCCCGCACGCCGTTGGTCAGCGACGTTCCCGCAGCGGCCAGCGGCGCGAGCTGAGGCACCGTGGCAGCGAGCGAAAGCTTGTCGGCATGTCCGGCGTAGACGCCGCCGAGCAGCGGTTCGACCAGCCGATCGACCACATCGTGCCCGACGCGCTTGGCGACGTACTCGCCGACCGCGACGTCGCCTTCCACCGGCGTGCGCGGTAGCAGCCGGTCGGCCCGCACCCGCGCCAGTGCGGCGGCATTGAGCAAGCCGCTCGCCGCCAACGCGCGCAGATCGCCTGGCACGCCCATCAATTGGCCGCCGGGCAGCGGATGCAACTCGCCGCGACTCCAGATCCCGGCCGCGGTCGTCGCGGGATGTACGAGGTCTTCGGCGAGCCCGACCTCCTCGGCCAGGCCGGTGCCCTCGGGGCGGCGCGCCAGGATCGACTCGGCGCCGAGGTCCACCTGCACTCCGGCGACGCCGCCGAGGGCGAGCTTTCCGCCCGTACGAGCGTCGGCTTCGAACAGCGTCACCTGCCAGCCGGCGCGGGCCGCGGCCTGCGCGGCGGCCAGACCGGCGATGCCGCCGCCGACGACCGCGAGCCGCTTGGTCCGCGCGCCCAACCTCTCCGAAGAAGTCATCGCTGTCGGGCCGCGCGGATACTCATCGTGAACTCACCTCATGGACCACTTCAACGATCCTGGCCAGCACGTCCGGGTCGGTCTGCGGACCGACGCCATGCCCCAGGTTGAACACGTGCCCCTCCAGCCCTTCGGCATCGCGCAGCACCCGGCGGGTCGCCGCCTCGACGGCTTCCCAGGGCGCGAAGACGACGGCAGGGTCGAGATTGCCCTGCAGCGCCTTTCCCGGACCGATCCGCCGCGCGGCCTCGTCCAGCGGCACTCGCCAGTCCACGCCGACCACATCGGCCCCGGCCTCGCCCATCAGCGCGAGCAGTTCGCCGGTCCCGACGCCGAAGTGGATGCGCGGCGCGCCGAAGTGGGCGACCGAGCCGAGCACCTTCGCCGAGGCGGGCATCACGTGCGTGCGGTAGTCGAGCGGAGCCAGCGCCCCAGCCCAGGAGTCGAACAGCTGCACCGCGCTCGCGCCCGCGCTCAACTGCACGGTGAGGAACGCGGCGGTGATGTCCGCGAGCCGGTCGAGCAGCGCCGCGAACAGCTGCGGCGCGCCGTACATCATCGCCTTGGTCTGCTCGTAGCTGCGCGACGGGCCGCCCTCGATCAGATAGCTGGCCAGGGTGAACGGCGCGCCCCCGAAGCCGATCAGCGGGGTCGGGCCGAGTTCGGCGGTGAGGATCCGCACCGCCTCGGTGACAAAGGAAAGATCATCCGAATCCGGCACGCGCAGCCGCTCCAGATCGGCCTCGGTGCGGAATGGCTGCTCTATGACGGGACCGACGCCGGGCTTGATGTCCAGGCCGAAGCCGATCGCTTTGAGCGGCGTCACGATGTCGCTGAAGAAGATCGCTGCGTCGACCCCGTATCGGCGGACCGGCTGCAGCGTGATCTCGGCGACCATCTCAGGCATCATGCACGAGGTCAGCATCGGCACGCCCTCGCGCAGCTTGCGGTATTCGGGCAGCGCGCGGCCAGCCTGGCGCATGAACCACACCGGCGT
>NZ_DATNGK010000269.1:0-14532 GCF_035605935.1 Actinocrinis sp.
GTGCGTCGATCAGGTCGGTGCGGTCGTCGGTGGTGTGCATGGTGGGCCCCGGAAAAAGGTAAGTGGAATGGTTTCCCTGTGTCTATTTTCTGGGGTTTCGGGGTTGTATGGCGGGTGTTTTCTTGGGTTCACCCGTTTGCGCGTGGTGGGGTGAAAAACCTGTGCACGCGTGTCCCGCGTTACCCTCGTCCGCCGTCGGCGAAGCTATCGCGGGACTCCCAGCGCGCAAGGGCGTCTGTGGCCCAGCGCCGTTGTGAACGAGACTCGCCGCTGCACTCAAGCCGCGTAGCGGAGATGTCATCGCGGGGTTTTATTGGGGGAAAAGCGGGACGGCGGGCGGCGGTTAGTGGGTGGGAGAAGCGGGGTTGTCCAGCTGGGCGGGACAGCCAGCGCGCGGTTGGTCAGATCTTCGCAATACGCATATATGTCCACCACGTCGTTCACTCAATCGAGTGAGCATGGCGGAACTTGTCCCGCGCGTGATCCCGTGCGCCTACGGTCGAGATGTACTGACCGCGCTTAGCCTTCGGGGGTTGCCGCCATGACGTTCGGGAGCTGCGATAACTTAACCGAGCGGGAGCGTGACGTGCTGCTCTGCTTGGCAGAGGGCGAGTCGAACCGGCAGATCGCCAGGAGCCTGGACATCGCTCCGGCCACGGCCCGCTCGCACACGCGCAATGTGCTCACCAAGCTCGGCGTGCAGTCACGGATCCTCGCCATCGCGTCCACGCGCCCGGTTCAGGTCCCGGCGCTTGAATCCAAGTCGCTGATCAGCTCACTGACTCGGCGCGAGCGTGAAGTGCTCGGCTGCATGGTGGAAGGGCTTACCCGCGCGATGATCGCCGCGCGGCTGAAGGTGTCCCCGAACACGGTTCGCACGCACGTGCGCAACATCCTGGCGAAGCTTCGCGTGCACTCGACGCCGGAGGCTGTGGCACTTGTCGCGAAGACGACCTACTCGCCTGACGCGATGCGCTCCACGCCGCAATAGACGTTGGCGGACTCGCCGCGCACGAACCCCGCGAGCGTCATGCCGGACTCGCGCGCCAGCTCCACCGCTAGCGAGGAAGGTGCGGATACGGCGGCGAGCAGCGGGATACCGGCGGCGGCTGTCTTTTGCACCAACTCGAACGAGGCGCGTCCGCTCACCGCGAGCAGGTGCCCGCGCAGCGGCAGGCGATCGTCGCGCACTGCCCAGCCGATCACCTTGTCGACCGCGTTGTGCCGCCCGACATCCTCCCGGACGCACAGCAGTGTCCCGTCGGAGGCGAACAACCCGGCCGCGTGCAGACCGCCGGTCTTGGAGAACAGCTTTTGGCTGGCGCGCAGCGTCTGGGGGAGGGAATAGAGGATCTGCGGGGTGATCTGGACGGGATCGGTCTCGACGCTCCAGTGCGCGTTGGCGCGAACGGCTTCGATGCTCGACTTGCCGCACACGCCGCATGCGCTTGTGGTGTAGGTGTTCCGGTTGAGCGACCAGAGGGGCAGCGCGGTGCCGGGCGCGAGATCGACATCGACGATGTTGTATGTGTCGTGCGCGGCCTCGATTCGGTCGGGCGACCACTCGCCGCCGAGCCCGACCGGACCCGAACAGGCCGAGTCGCCGCAGAAGCGCATCCGGGCGATTTGGTGCGCTTCCCGGATCACGCCCTCGCCGACGAGGTAACCCGCGACCAGATCGAAGTCGTCGCCGGGCGTGCGCATCGTCACGGCGATCTGCTTGCCGGCCACCCGGATCTCCAGCGGCTCCTCAGCGGCCAGAGTGTCCCGTGAGCGTCTGCCTGCATCGCCGCCGAGCTTCAGTACCGCTTCACGCGTCGTTACCCTGCCCATGCCTTGCACGGTACCCCCGCTGCGCGAAAGCACGACGCTCCGCGTCCTGGTGGACGCGGAGCGCGCGAGATGCCCGTTCAGCGAAGAGGGGCTTCTTGGTGCAGCTGACTACAGCGGCCTGTGACAACACAGCGGCCTGGGACTACAGGGGCTTGACGTTCTCCGCCTGCGGGCCCTTCGGGCCGCTGGTGACGTCGAACTCGACGCGCTGGTTCTCGTCGAGCGAACGGTAGCCGTTCGTCTGGATCGCAGTGAAGTGGACGAAGACGTCGGCGCCGCCGTCGTCCTGGGAGATGAAGCCGTAGCCCTTCTCCGCGTTGAACCACTTGACCGTACCGGAAGCCATCTCTCTCCTCTAGGAAGGGGACGTCGGACAGATCCCACACTGCGTGGGACCAGGGTTGCCCTCCACGAACCGTCCCGCTTTGCCAGTCACGCCGGGAGAGGATGCGCCACGAAACACAAAGGCCCGCGGCCGTCGTACTCCCGCGGGCGTTCAAACGAAGCATTCAGGGAACTGCAGCTGCAACCGTGGCCACCTTAACACGTGACCCCCGTCTCGTCTCTCGTTCGAATGGGTGAATTCGAAAAGATCCCCGTTCGCTAGGGGCGAACCGCCATCCCGACCTGGCACAAACCAGCGTATGCGGTACCACCAGGTCAAAAACGGGGTGCGCGACGGGTGCACAGCTCCTATGGTCCTTACTATGCCCCCTTCATCGCCGTCCGGCGGTTCTTTCGCGTCCCTATGGCGTCTGAAGACCTATGTGCGCCCGTATCGGTGGCAGATGCTCCTGATGTTCGCCGTCGCCCTCGGCGGCACGCTCGTCGGCGTCGCCGTACCACTGCTGACCAGGGCAGTCGTGGACGGGCCGCTGCGCCAGGGCAACCGAGGCGCACTCTGGCTGCTAGGTCTTTACGCGCTCCTGTTCGGCCTCGCCGAGGCCGCCCTCATCCTCGCCCGCCGACTCACCCTCGCCAACAGCGCGCTCGGCATCGAGAAGGATCTGCGCGACGAGCTGTACGCGCACCTGCAGCGGCTCGACGTCGGCTTCCACGACTCCTGGCAGTCCGGGCAGCTGGTGGCCCGGATGACCAGCGACATCTCCGCGATCCGGCGCTTCATCGGCTTCGCCCTGATCTTCCTGGTGGTCAACTCGATCACCTTCGGCGTGGTCGGCGTGCTGCTGATCGTCATCCACCCGCTGCTCGGCGGCCTGATCGTGGCGTTCGGCCTGCCGCTGAGCTATGTGATCTTCAAGTACTCGCGGGTGTACCGGCGCCAGATCCGCGCCGTGCAGGACCAGCAGGGCGAAGTGGCCACCGACGTCGAGGAGTCGGCCCTCGGCATCCGCGCCATCAAGTCCTTCGGCCGGGCCGGCTTCCTGACCGACCGCTACCTGGCCAAGTCGCGCAAGCTGCGCGGCCTCCAGCTGACCCAGATCAAGACGCTGGCCGAGATCTGGGCGCTGATCATCGCGCAGCCTCAGGTGGTGCTGGCGCTGATCGTCCTCGGCGGCGGCGCGGCGGTCGCCAACGGCTCGCTCACGCTCGGCACCCTGGTCGCCTTCATCTCCCTCTACCTCCTGCTGACCTGGCCGATCGAGTCGATGGGCTGGCTGCTCGCGGCCGCGCAGGAGGCGAACACCGCGGCCGAGCGGGTCTTCGAGGTACTCGACGCGGAGCCGCAGATCCGCGACCCGCGGCAGCCTGGCGAGTCCGCCGGGTCGCTGCCCGGGCAGGCTTCTGCGGCTGCTGACGTCCCCACTGGCGCGCGACTGACCGAGCGCGTGCGCTCTGACGCCGCGTCAGGCGCACGCCTCGCCTTCGAGCACGTCTCGTTCAGCTACCCCGTCGCGCTCGGCCGGGTCTCCGAGCGCCCGATCCTCACCGATGTGAATCTGCGGCTGGCCCCCGGCGAGACCATCGCGATCGTCGGCCCGACCGGCTGCGGCAAGACCACGCTGACCTCACTGGTGCCCCGGCTCTACGACGTTACCGGCGGCCGCGTGCTGGTCGGCGGGAACGATGTGCGCGAGCTGCCGCTGCCCGAGCTGCGCGCCCGGGTCGCCTGCGCCTTCGAGGACCCGACCCTGTTCTCGGCCAGCGTCCGGGAGAACCTGGTGCTCGGCCGGCCGCAGTCCACCGAGGAGCAGGTCGAGGAGGCGCTGCGGATCGCGCAGGCCGACTTCGTCTACGACCTGCCCTGGGGCCTGGACACCCGGGTCGGCGAGCAGGGCCTGTCCCTCTCCGGCGGACAACGCCAGCGCCTCGCCCTAGCCCGCGCCGTGCTCGGCCGCCCGCCGGTGCTCGTGCTCGACGACCCGCTCTCCGCCCTCGACGTACACACCGAGGGCCTGGTCGAGCAAGCGCTGCGCGCGGTCCTCGCCGAGACCACCGGCCTGGTCGTCGCGCACCGCGCTTCCACCGTGCTGCTCGCCGACCGGGTCGCGCTGCTCGGCCCGCACCCTGACGGCGGCCACACCGTCACCGCGCTCGGCACCCACCACGAGCTGCTGGAGACCGAGCCCGCCTACCGCAACCTACTGTCGCAGAGCTCTGAACTCGTCGAGGAAGGCGTCTAACCGCATGACAGTGCTCGACTCCGACGCGTCCGCCACCCAATCCGAAGAGTCCGAGAAGAACGCCGCGCTGAACGACTGGCGCGGGGTAGCCGCCGAGAAGGTCGACGAGATCTCGGCCAGTGGCGGCCTGTTCCTGCGAGCCCGCTCCCGCCAGCTGCTCGGCACGCTGTTGCGCCCGTACCGGCGCGCCCTGGCCTGGGCCACCTTCCTGATCGTCGTGGTCACCGGCGCGGAGATGGCCGGCCCGTTCCTGGTGTCCGTCGGCATCGACTCCGGCATCCCGGCGATCCACCGCGGTGACTGGGCCCCGATCGGCGCCGCGGTCAGCGGCATCCTGGTCACCGCCCTGGCCGGCGCTCTGCTGCGGCTGCGGTTCCTCAAACTGGCCGGGCGGATCGGCCAGGACGTGATCTACGACCTGCGCGGCCGAGTCTTCCGCCACTTCCAGCGGCTGCCGATCGCCTTCCACGAGCGGTACACCTCCGGCCGGGTGATCTCCCGGCTCACCAACGACCTCGACGCCCTCGGCGAGCTGGTCAACGCCAGTCTCGACGGCCTGATCGACGCGATCTTGAACGTCGTGGTCATCGGCATCCTGCTGGCCGTCCTCGACCCGAAGCTCTCGCTGCTCCTGCTGATCTGCCTGCCCGCGCTCTACCTGCTGCTGCGCTGGTACACCAACGGTTCGCGAGTCGCTTACCGCCGCACCCGCGAGGCCATCGCGGCGCTGATCGTGCAGTTCGTCGAGACGCTCAACGGCATCCGCGCGGTCCAGGCCTTCCGCCGCGAGCCGCGCAACGACGCGATCTTCGACGAGCTCAGCGACGACTACCGGAAGGCCAACGCCGACGCGCTACGGCTGATGGCCTGGTTCATGCCCGGGATCAAGACGGTAGGCGCGGTGATGACCGCCGCGGTGCTGATCTTCGGCGGCATCCAGGTGATGGATCACGCGCTTCAGATCGGCGTGCTCACCGCCTACCTGCTCTACCTGCGCCGCTTCTTCGACCCGCTGCAGGACCTGGCGATGTTCTACAACTCCTACCAGTCCGCCACCGCGGCCCTTGAGAAGCTTTCCGGCGTGCTGGAAGAGGAGGCGAGCGTTCCCGAGCCCGCGAACCCCGCCGAGCTGCCCGCCCTGGTGCCCGGCGAGCTGCGCTTCGAGCACGTGCGCTTCGCTTATCCGCGGCGCGAGCAGCAGTCCTCGGACGGCGCGCCGAGCCGGGAGAAGGTGATCCTGCCGGATCTGGAGCTAACCATCCCGGCCGGGCAGACCGTGGCGCTGGTGGGCGCGACCGGGGCCGGGAAGTCCACGCTGGCGCGCTTGATGTGCCGCTTCTACGACCCGGAGGCTGGCGCGGTCCGGCTGGACGGCATCGACCTGCGCGATCTGCGCGACACCGACCTGCGCCGCGCCGTGGTGATGGTGACCCAGGAGAACTTCCTGTTCACCGGAACCGTCGCGGACAACATCCGATTCGGCCGGCCCGACGCGACCGACGCGCAAGTGCAGGAGGCGGCGCGAGCCATCGGCGCGCACGAATTCATCGCGGCGCTCCCGGACGGCTATGACACCGACGTGAAGAAGCGCGGCGGCCGGCTCTCGGCCGGGCAGCGGCAGCTGGTCGCGTTCGCCCGGGCATTCCTCGCCGATCCGGCCGTGCTGGTGCTCGACGAGGCCACCTCCTCGCTCGACGTACCCAGCGAGCGGCTCGTGCAGCGGGCGCTGCGCACCATCCTCGCCGAGCGCACCGCGCTGATCATCGCGCACCGGCTCTCCACGGTCGAGATCGCGGACCGGGTGCTGGTCATGGAGGGCGGCCGGATCGTGGAGGACGGCACCCCGACCGAGTTGCTGGGTAGCGGCGCGGGACATTTCGCCGGCCTGCATTCCGCGTGGGTGGATTCGCTAGCCTGACCGGGAGCTGAAAGTAATAGGGAAAACCCTTGGTCCGGGAGCAGGCGCGAACCGGTCGGGAAAGCCGCGAAACCGGACGAAACCGAGTTCGCGGGGTCGAAACGCAAGCGAGTTACCAGGGAGTATCCCGCTAATCGACCGAAGCAGCCTACGATCGCCCCATGACCCGCGTACTGCTCGCAGAGGACGACGTGGCTATCGCCGAGCCTTTGGCCCGCGCGCTGCGCCGAGAGGGCTACGACGTGGACCTGCGCGCGGACGGCCCCGGGGCGCTCGCCCTGGCCCAGTCCGGCGTAGTGGACCTGCTCGTCCTCGACCTGGGGCTGCCCGGCATGGACGGGCTAGAGGTGTGCCGCCGGCTGCGTACCGACGGCCACGGCTTCCCCGTGCTGGTGCTCACCGCCCGCGCCGACGAGGTGGATACCGTAGTCGGCCTCGACGCCGGCGCCGACGACTACGTGACCAAGCCGTTCCGGCTGGCCGAACTGCTGGCCCGGGTGCGCGCGTTGCTGCGCCGCGGTTCCCCGGACAGCGGAACGGCGGCCCGCGGCGTGCGGATCGACGTCGAGTCGCACCGCGCGTTCCTCGGCGACGAGGAACTGAACCTCACCGCCAAGGAGTTCGACCTGCTGCGCGTGCTGGTGCGCGACGCCGGCCGGGTGATAACCAGGGAACAACTGATGCGCGAAGTCTGGGACACTACCTGGTGGTCCTCGACCAAGACGCTCGACATGCACATCTCCTGGCTGCGTAAGAAGCTCGGCGACGACGCCGCGAATCCCCGGTTCATCTCCACCGTGCGGGGGGTCGGCTTCCGGTTCGAGCGCGGCTGAGGGATGGTCGCGTGCGGCGCGGCGAGCCGGGGCGTCAAGGCACCGCCTAGGGGGTTTCGATGCGCCGCCGGATGATCAAGTCCACGGTGTCCGCCGTGCTGATCGTGGTCGTGCTGCTCGGCGTGCCGCTGGCCATCATCGACGCGCTGCGCATCAGCGAATCGGAGCATGCGGCGCTCAACCAGAAGGTGCAGCTCATCGGCTTCCAGCTGGACCAGCAGCTGGCGGCGAATCAGCAGGTCGACCTCGGCGCGCTGAAAAAGCTGGTGCCGGAGGGCGACAGCGTGGCCGTGACGTATCCCGGCCACGCCAAGCAGCCGGTGATCATCAACTCACAGGTCACCGACCATCCCCGGTCCAGCGACGTGTACCAGGGCCCGCCACCGCGCCGGGTGACCGCCATCCTTACTGAGTCCTGGACGCCGACCGAGACGCGTATCCGTGGCAGCCTGCTGCTGGTGCTCGGCGTCGCGGTGCTGGCCACTGTGGCGGCCTGCGGAGTCGCCTTCCTCCAGGCCCGCCGCCTCTCCCGGCCGCTCAGCGACCTGGCCCAGACCGCCGAACGGCTCGGTTCCGGCGACCCGCGGCCGCGCCACCGCCGCTACGGCATCCCTGAGCTGGACCGGGTCGCCGAGGTGATTGATCACACCGCCGAGCGCATCTCCCGAATGCTGGCCACCGAGCGGCGGCTGGCCGCGGACGCCTCACACCAGCTGCGCACTCCGCTGACCGCGCTGTCCATGCGCCTCGAGGAGATCATCGCGGCGCAGGATCTGATGGACGTGAAAGAGGAGGCGGCGGTCGCGCTCACCCAGGTCGAGCGGCTGACCGACGTCGTCCAGCGGCTGCTCACCGACGCCAGGGACACCCGCAGATCAACCTCGACCGTGCCCATCGACGTGGACATGGTGATCCGCCAGCAGATCTTCGAATGGCGGCCGGCTTTCCGCAGCGCGCGCCGCCCGATCCGGGTCGACGGCGTGCGCGGACTGGCCGCGGTCGCCACGCCGGGGGCGTTCGCGCAGGTGCTCGCGACGTTGATGGAGAACTCGTTGATGCACGGCGCGGGGCCGGTGACCATTCGGACCCGGACCACCGGCGGCTCGGTGGTGGTCGAGGTGTGCGACGAGGGTCCCGGTGTGCCGCCGGAGCTGGGCGCGCGGGTCTTCGAGCGCTCGGTGTCCGGCCGGGCCTCCACGGGCCTCGGTCTGACGGTCGCCCGCGAGCTGGCCGAGGCGGATGGCGGGCGGCTCGAATTACTTCAGCAGCGCCCGCCGGTGTTCGCGGTGTTCCTCACCGCGTTCGACCCGCTGATGTAGTCGGAGGGAGGGGCGCACGGCGATTGGATCGGCGCGCTCCTGGACGTACCCAGCGGTGAAAGTAAGTCTTGAAAGATATGTCACGCGGCACGAACAAGGGCGGGAACCCGATCGGGTTCCCGCCCTGAAGCTGTGCGGAAGTCTTACCGGATGCGGTTACCGCTCGGCGCGCAGCAGGTTGCCGGAGCCGGAGCGCTTGTGCCGCGGGCTGGCGCTCGGGACCAGCGGAAGCTGCGAGGTGGGCACGGGCTCGGTGGCGGGGAACTGGAACTGCTCGCCGGCCAGCGCGGGGTCCGCCTTCGGGAAGATCCAGGTGCGGTAGGTCCACAGCCGGAACACCATGCCCAGCGGCATACCGAACACGTACTTGGCCACGTTGTTCGCCAGCGCGCCGTCGAAGTGCAGGATGTACTGGGAGAAGGCCAGCGGCACGGTCTCGATCAGCATCCCGATGCCGTTGACCGCGAAGAACAGCACCAGTTCGCGGCTGCGGCCGATCGAGTCGCGGTCCTTGTAGGTCCAGAACCGGTTGCCCAGGTAGGCGACGACGGTGGCCACGACGGTGCCGACGACCGAGCCGATGACCGGCTTGTGCGGGATGGCCTGCCAGCACAGGTTGGTCACCAGCATGTTCACCACAAGGGCGATCGCGCCGATCGTGCCGAACTTCGCCAGCTCGTGAAAGCCGCGGCGAACTCGGGCGTATGCAGCTTGTAGTGCCGCCACTGTGGATTACCTACCTGACTTCCGGGGGCTCACCACTACGAGAGTAGCCATTCTCAACCGTCGCAGACCGCCATGGGTGGTCCCGTAGCAGACCTGTGACGGACACATTGCCCGTTCAAGGTATACGAGACACGGGTGCTGCGCCTTAAAGGACCACACAGCATGACAGCACAAAGGAAGCGCTGCGGCAGCCGGAACAGTCGGGCGTTTCTGGCGCATTCCGGCGTGGCGTAGCGAATGTGACCGAGTTCACCAGGCGGCCCGGCGTGGCGGCTCGCGGCCCTGCGGCGGGGCGTGAGCAGGGTCAATCCGCCGTTAGGCTTGGTTCCTGTGATCGGCACACCTACCCAAGTCATAGATAAAGGATTGGGCGGCCCCGGGGCTGTGAACGCGCCAGTCGTCGGTGTTATCGGCGCCGGGCAGCTGGCCCGGATGATGCAGCCAGCGGCCATCGCGCTCGGGGTGCGGCTGCGGGTGCTGGCGGCGAACGTCGATGAGTCCGCCGCGCAGGTGGTCCCGGACGTGGCGCTGGGCGCGCACGATGACCCGGAAGCGGTACTGGCGTTCGCTCGCGGCTGTGACGTGATCACCTTCGACCACGAGCACGTGCCGACAGCGATCCTCGAGCGCCTGATCGAGCAGGGCATCGCGGTGCGGCCGGGGCCGGGTGCCCTCGTCCACGCGCAGGACAAGGCGATCATGCGGGAGCGGCTGAGCGCAATCGGCGTGCCGTGCCCGCGCTGGGCTCGTCTAGACGTTTCTGATGAAGGCCACGAGGGCGTGATCGCCGCGGCGGCGGAGTTCGCGCAGCAGGTCGGCTGGCCCTTCATTCTCAAAGCGGCGCGCGGCGGTTATGACGGCAAGGGCGTTTGGCGGATCGAGAACGCCGAGCAGTTGCGGGACGTCGTACGAGGTGCGGTGGCGCGCG
Organism: Actinocrinis sp.; assembly: GCF_035605935.1. Lineage (GTDB taxonomy): Bacteria > Actinomycetota > Actinomycetes > Streptomycetales > Catenulisporaceae > Actinocrinis. Next base: position 10,143 of record NZ_DATNGK010000269.1, read on the forward strand.
GCGTTGAGCTGATCGCCGAGGCGCTGGTTCCGTTCGCGCGGGAGTTGTCCGCGCAAGTCGCTCGCTCGCCGCACGGGCAGGCGGTTGCGTATCCGGTGGTCGAGACCGTGCAGCGGGAAGGGATCTGCCGCGAGGTGTACGCCCCGGCCCCAGACCTCGATGCGGCTCGCTCAGCCGAGGCACAGCACATCGCGCTCACCATTGCCCGCGAGCTGGACGTGACCGGGATGCTCGCGGTCGAGCTGTTCCAGACCGCCGACGGCGCGCTCAGCGTCAATGAGCTGGCGATGCGGCCGCACAACTCCGGCCACTGGAGCATCGACGGCGCGGTGACCAGCCAGTTCGAGAATCATTTGCGGGCGGTGCTGGATCTGCCGCTCGGCGCGCCGACACCGCACGCTCCGGTCGCGGTGATGGCGAACGTGCTCGGCCTGGACCTGCCCGACGTGTACCCGGCGTATCTGCACTGCATGGCGCGCGATCCAGGGCTCAAGATCCACATGTACGGCAAGGCGGTCAAGCCCGGCCGCAAGATCGGGCACGTGACCGTACTCGGCGACGACTTCGAGGACTGCGTCGAGCGCGCCGCACACGCTGCGGCCTACCTGCGGGGAGAGATCGATGAATAGTGACGAGGCTCAGATCGGCATCGTCATGGGCTCGGACTCGGACTGGCCGGTGATGAGCGCGGCCGCGGAGGCGCTGGACGAATTCGAGGTCGAATACGAGGTCGACGTCGTCTCGGCGCACCGGATGCCGCAGACGATGATCGAGTACGGACAGCGCGCCGCGTCGCGCGGCCTGAAGGTGATCATCGCGGGCGCCGGGGGCGCGGCGCACCTGCCAGGCATGCTCGCCTCGGTCACGCCGCTGCCGGTGATCGGTGTGCCGGTGCCGCTGAAGTACTTGGACGGCATGGACTCGCTGCTTTCGATCGTGCAGATGCCGGCCGGAGTGCCGGTCGCCACGGTGTCAGTCGGCGGCGCGCGCAACGCAGGCCTGCTCGCGGTGCGGATCCTGGCCGCGCACGACCCGCATCTGCTCGCGGCCATGCGCGCGTTCCAGGACGACCTTGAGGCGCAGGCACGGGCGAAGGGCGCGGTGCTACGCGCGAAGCTCGCCGGAGACGAAGACTGATCGCCTTGGCAGCGCAAGTGATCGTGCTGAACGGCGGATCCAGTTCCGGCAAGACCGGGATCGTCCGCTGCCTGCAGGCGATCCTGCCGGAACCATGGCTCGCGACCGGGGTCGACACGTTGATCGAGTCGATGCCGATACACATGCGGGGTTCGGATTCGGGAGTCGAATTCGCCGCGGACGGCGGCGTGTCGGTCGGACCACAGTTCCGAGCGCTTCAGGCGGCGTGGCGCGCAGGGATCGTCGCGATGGCCCGCGCGGGCGCCCGGGTGATCATTGATGACGTCTTTCTCGGTGAGGCGGCCAGCCAGCAGGAGTGGCGGGAAGTCCTCGCCGGTCTTGATGTGCTGTGGGTCGCGGTGAGGTGCGACCCGGCGGTTGCCGCGGGCCGCGAGCTTGCCCGGGCGGACCGAGTGCGCGGAATGGCCGTGTCCCAAGCAGAAGTGGTGCACCGGGGCGTCGTCTACGACGTCGAAGTGGATACGACGCACACCGAATCGCTCGAGTGCGCGCGAGCCATCGCCGCGCGGGTGACTAGTCCGGCGGAAAACTCGGGCGGCTAGCCGACGACTGGACGGCCCAGCGCGCGGTATGTCCAGCCCGCCTCGTGCCACCGCTGCGCGCGCAAAGCGTTGCGTCCGTCCACGATCCGCCGCTGCGACGTGACCTTGCCGACTTCCTCCGGGTCCAGCTCGCGGAACTCCTGCCATTCCGTCAGGTGCAGGATCACGTGCGCACCGCGGGCCGCCTCAAGGGCGGAATCCGCGTACGCCAGTGTCGGGAACAGCTTGGCCGCGTTGTCGTTCGCCTTGGGGTCATAGACGGTGACCTGTGCACCTTGCAGCAGGATCGACGCCGCCACGTTGAGCGCCGGGGAGTCGCGCACGTCGTCCGAGTTCGGCTTGAACGCCGCGCCCCACACCGCGACCCGCTTGCCGAGGAAGGAACCGTCGCACTGCTCACGGGCCAAGTCGACCATCCGCACCCGGCGGCGCATGTTGATCGCGTCGACCTCCTTGAGGAAAGCCAGCGCCTGGTCCACGCCCAGCTCTCCGGCGCGCGCCATGAAGGCCCTGATGTCCTTGGGCAGGCAGCCACCACCGAAGCCGAGGCCCGGCACCAGGAACTTGCCGCCGATCCGTGCGTCATAGGACAGCGCTTCGGAAAGCTTCATCACGTCGCCGCCAGCTGCCTCGCAGACCTCTGCCATCGCGTTAATGAAGGAGATCTTCGTGGACAGGAACGCGTTCGCCGCGTTCTTGACCAGCTCGGCCGTCGCCAAGTCGGTGACCACCATTGGCACACCGGCGTCGGTCAGCGGGGTGTACACGTCCCGCAGCACTGCTTCAGCGCGCTGCGACGCGACACCGATCACCAGTCGGTCCGGCCGCAACGTGTCCCCGACCGCGTAGCCCTCGCGCAGGAATTCCGGGTTCCAAGCCAGCTCGACGTCCGCGCCGGCCGGGGAAAGCTCCGCGAAGCGCTCGGTCAGCCGGACCGCTGTTCCGGCCGGGACTGTCGACTTGCCGGCGACTACCGTCGGCTGATCCAGAAGTGGGGCGAGCGCGTCGACCACCGACTCCACATACCGCAGGTCCGCCGCGTACTCCCCCTTGCGCTGCGGGGTGTTCACGCAGATGAAGTGCACGTCCGCACCGAACCCGGCGACCTCGGTGTACGAGGTGGTGAAGCGTAGCCGGCCGGTCGCGACGTGCTTGGCCAGCAACTCATCCAGGCCCGGCTCGTAGAAGGGGACCGCGCCGGCGGTGAGCGCGGCGATCTTCTCCGCGTCCACGTCCATGCCCAGTACCTCGTAGCCCAGCTCGGCCATGCAGGCCGCATGCGTGGCGCCGAGGTATCCGGTGCCGATCACAGTGATCCGAGCGGCCACGTGCCCTCCCCTTTTCGATCCGCCGGTGCGTGCGACCGACATTAGCCGGTGAGTGTGAGTCGTGCCCCGCTCTAGTCCGGGTAAGCGGGGCTGGCGTGAGGCCTACCGGTGAGTAACAATGGCGGGGTGACCCAGGACCAGGACTTCGACCTATTCACCGTCCGCGAGGAGCATGAGCTGCTGCGTGAGTCGGTGCGCGCCCTTGTCGAGACGAAGATCGCGCCGTACGCCGCCGCCGTGGACGAGGAGGCGCGCTATCCGCAGGAGGCGCACGACGCGCTGCACGCCGCGGACATGCACGCGATCCACATCCCGGAGCAGTACGGCGGCGCCGGGGCGGACGCCTTGGCGACCTGCATCGTCATCGAGGAGATCGCGCGTGCCTGCGTCTCGTCCTCACTCATCCCGGCGGTCAACAAGCTGGGCACGATGCCGATCATCCTGTCCGGGTCCGAGGAGTTGAAGGAGAAGTACCTGCGTCCGGTCGCCGAGGGCCGCTCGACTTTCTCGTACGCGCTTTCCGAGCCCGAGGCCGGATCCGACGCCGGCGGCATGACCACACGCGCGGTCCGCGACGGCGACGGCTGGCGGCTCAACGGCGTCAAGCGCTGGATCACCAACGCGGGCGTCTCCGAGTACTACACGGTCATGGCGGTCACCGAGCCGGGCATCGGCACCAAGGGCATCTCGGCCTTCGTACTGGAGAAGAGCGACGAGGGATTCACCTTCGGCGCGAAAGAGAAGAAGCTCGGCATCAAGGGTTCGCCGACCCGCGAGCTGTACTTCGACGACGTGTGGATTCCGGGAGACCGGATCATCGGCGAGCCGGGCACTGGCTTCCGGACCGCGATGCGCACGCTGGACCACACCCGCGTCACCATCGCGGCGCAGGCCCTCGGCGTGGCGCAAGGCGCTCTCGACTACGCGGCCGAGTACGTAAAGCAGCGCAAGCAGTTCGGAAAGCCGATCGGGGAGCTGCAGGGCGTCCAGTTCATGCTCGCCGACATGGGCATGAAGATCGCGGCCGCGCGCCAGCTCACCTATGCCGCCGCGGCCAAGTCCGAGCGCAACGACGCTGATCTGACCTTCTACGGCGCGGCCGCGAAGTGCTTCGCCTCCGACGCGGCGATGGAGATCACCACGGACGCGGTGCAGTTGCTCGGCGGCTACGGCTACACGCAGGACTACCCGCTGGAGCGGATGATGCGTGACGCGAAGATCACCCAGATCTACGAGGGCACGAACCAGGTCCAGCGCGTGGTGATGGCTCGTCAGCTGTTGCGCGGCTAGAGCGTGTGTAACAAGTAGCGCGGCCCCAGCGCTACTTCTTACACACGGCCAACCGGACGGCTTGGCGCGACG
>NZ_DATNGK010000270.1:0-41964 GCF_035605935.1 Actinocrinis sp.
CGATCTCAACGCCAGCGGAACCAACTGGTGGCTCGTCGCGAAAATCGTCCCCCGGCAGGCGGGAAAACAAGCCATCGACGGCATCAGAGTTCATTACACCGCAGGTGGGCGTTCAGGCAGCGCAGTCTATAACGAGAAAATCGTCACTAACTGCGCGAAGTGAGACCCAGGCCCAGGGGCGGGCGCAGTCTGCGCCCGCCCTCGTCAGCGCGCCAGTCCGTTCGAGCGCGGTGGACTAGGCGCAGGTGACACGGTAGTGGCATGGCCCGCCTATCCCCGACCAGGCACCTAGCCGAGGCGGACGAATGGTCGTCCTGACGGGGCTGCTCGGAGCAGGCAAAGCACGGTCGCGGAGACCCTCGCCGACCGCCTGACCTTCAGCGTCCACCTTCACAGCGACGACTTCTGGCATCACATCACACATCAGTGGCCAGAAGGCTGGTTAGGGCAGCGACCGTAGGTCGGATGCGTGGTGGTGCCGGGTGGGTCCAGCCGCTCTCTGCTGAGAAACCCAATGCCGAATCGCCGGGCCGGCGTCGGCCGTGCTGCCCGTTCTTACCTGCGGCTCGACCACCACTCGTCCGAATGCGCGTCGCCCGGTCACCGGGAATCCCGGCGCACGACGGCGCGAGACGGCACTAGGGCCGGTTGAGAGTGATCGAGTTGATCGGCGTGAAGTCGACCGCGACCGCTACCCACTGGGCATCGATGCGGCCGTTGTCAGCGACCTGAGGATCGTTGCAGTTCGTGCCGTTATAGCCCAGGCAGAGGTTCGCACTCGCGCCGCCTGTCTGGTTGTTGATGACGTCGTGAGGGCCGTACATGTTGCTCAGGTTGTGTGCCCCGTAGCTCCACAGCACGAGTTCGGGGACGCTCGTGTCAGTCGAGTCCTGGCCTTCCGGGTAGACACACACCGCGCCATCGGGACATCCGTCCCACGTACTGGCATGTGCAGCGGTGGCCGAGCCGAGCGCCATGGTGCATGCTGCGGCGAAGGTGAGGGCTGCGGCCTTCCCGGCTCGGCGGCTGCGCTGGAGGGACGGTCGCCCGGTGATTTCGTGGCTCATGATTACCTCGTTCGTGATTGCCCCGTTGGGCCCCGAAGGCAGCCGTTTCGGTGCCAGCGAGCGTTGTTCGACGTTGCAATGACGCCGCCGGGCCCTGCCCGACACTCTGCAACCAGGAGCGCTCGCCGGTAACCTGTGGGCTCTTAGGGTGCGGTCCGGGCGGAGAGCCGCTGCGAAACCTTGACTCTGTAGCGGAGCGGCCGAGCGGCAGCGAGGGCGTGGAGCTTCGGGGGTGGAGGGCGGGCTCCAGTTCCGGCGGAGCCGGAGCCAGCCGCAGGCGTCAGGCGGAGCGACGCGGAGCCGGGCCAGCGCAGCGTTCAGCGCGGAGCGCGTGCGCGGCAGCGCCCTGAGACTGTGAAGCGAAGCGGAGCGGGGTGGGAGGGCAGGCAGCCGAATGCGTTACCGGTCGGCCGCAGGCGTCCCGACGGAGCGCACCAGAGCAGCGAATCAGACCTCATCGGCGAGGATGTCGAGCGGATAGTCGCTCGTTTCCAAGCCTGCGGCCGTCACCACGCGCACGGTCCACGGGCCCGGTTCGGCCTCGAACGGGATCGGGACCGTCAACGCCGTATCGGTCGGGTTGGTGAAGCCGCCGTCCTGGTCCGGGACCAGCGGGACGTGGATGTGGATCGGGCCGAGTTTGACCACGATGCGGGCCAGCTGATCGGGGGCGGCGGCCGCTGCGGGGACGAAGCCCAGGCCGCGGATTTCGATCTCGTCGCCTTGCCGGATCGGGCCGTCCGGCTCGCCGGGAGTACGTACCCTGACGATGGAGACCAGGACCGGCTTGCGCACCTCGGTCAGCTTGACGGCCAGGTAGAGCGCCGCCGCACCGAGTGCGATGACAGTGACCGCGTCGGGTAACTGCGGGAGCTGATATGGGTCCTTGGCCAGCCCGATCACCAGGAACAGCACGCCGACCAGGTTCACCGGCAGCCATACCGCCGCGGCCAGCGAGCCGAGGCCGCTCTCCTCGACCAACAGATCGCGCAGCTGCGAGCGCTGTCCCGGCAGGTACGGCGCGGCCCTGCGGCGCATGCGTGCTGCCATGACCGCGCCGCTGATCACCGCGACGATGACCGGCGCCGCGAGCAGCGCGAGGTACTCCCAGCGCGGGTGCGAGAGCGACGCGGCGACCTGCGCTCGTTCGGCCGAGTCGCCTGCCGCGATGTCCTCGATCCCGAAGTACACGAACGCCGTGGCGATGCTCGCCGCCCATAGCACCCCGAGCGTGCGCGGCAGCGAAAGCCTTCCGTCGACCCCGACGAGGAAACACAGCACTCCGCCGATGTCGCTGTGTACGAGGGTGAACAACGTGAATAGCGCGGCGAAGGCGAGGAACGCGACCGGCGCCGCGGTGCGCGGCATCGTCCAGCCGTCCGAGAGCGGCAGGGTGGCAAGGTCGACCACGAGCACGGCGACCAGCAGCCACCATGCCCCGCGCATTGCCTGCTTGCCCACTAGCGCCAGCCAGGCCGCGTTCTCGCGGCGTGCTGCCGCCGCGAGCCGGCCGGCCCGCCTGGTCAGCTCGTCGGATACCCACTGCCGGGCGCCGGATTCCGAGTGCGCCAGCGCGGCGGGCACGCCCTCACCACGGGCGAATTCCGTACAGCGATCGACGAACTGGGTGAGTTCGAGGTCGTAGTCCCGCCGGACCGCGCCGTGATCCTGCGGTCCATGTACCTGCGGTCCGTGGACCACGCCCGCCCTCCCTGTGACATCGGCAGCAGGCTCGGAGCGTACACCGGTGAGGCCACGCGCCGGGCGGGGACAGTGCGGCGGTTGGGAATCCGTTACGGGATATCGATAAAGCGGACCGCAGGCGTCCGAATGGGGGTGCGAATGGGGGTGATTACTCCCACTCGATGGTGCCCGGCGGCTTGGAAGTCACGTCAAGGACGACGCGGTTCACGTCGCGCACCTCGTTGGTGATCCGCGTTGAGATGCGGGCCAGCACGTCGTACGGCAGTCGGGTCCAGTCGGCGGTCATCGCGTCCTCGGAGGAGACCGGACGCAGCACGATCGGGTGCCCGTACGTGCGGCCGTCGCCCTGAACGCCGACCGAGCGCACGTCCGCGAGCAGCACCACCGGGCACTGCCAGATCTCCCGGTCGAGCCCGGCCCGTGTCAGCTCCTCGCGGGCGATCGCGTCGGCCTCGCGCAGCAGGTCCAGCCGGTCCTCGGTGACCTCGCCGACGATGCGGATACCGAGTCCGGGGCCGGGGAAGGGCTGGCGCCACACGATCTCCGCAGGCAGACCGAGTTCCTCGCCGACCCGGCGCACCTCGTCCTTGAACAGCTTGCGCAGCGGTTCTACGAGTTCGAATTCGAGGTCGTCGGGCAGGCCACCGACATTGTGGTGCGACTTGATATTCGCGGTGCCGGCGCCGCCGCCAGACTCCACCACGTCGGGGTACAGGGTGCCTTGCACGAGGCACCAGTCGGAGGGAGCCGCACTGTGCTCGGATGCTGAGTCGCCCGCGACGATCTCGGCTTGCGCCTGCTCGAAGACCCGGATGAACTCCCGGCCGATGATCTTGCGCTTCTCCTCCGGGTCGGTCACTCCAGCCAGCGCGTCGAGGAAGCGCTGCCTGGCGTCGACCACCTTGAGCTCCACTCCGGTGGCCGCCACGAAGTCCTTCTCGACCTGCTCGGCCTCGCCCTTGCGCAGCAGTCCGTGGTCCACGAACACACAAGTGAGCCGGTGCCCGATGGCCCGCTGCACGAGCGCGGCCGCGACCGCGGAGTCCACGCCCCCGGACAGGCCACAGATCGCGCGGCGGTCACCGACCTGCGCGCGGATGGACTCCACGGCTTCCTCGACGATGTTGACCATGGTCCAGCTCGGCGTGATCCCGGCGCCGTGGTACAGGAAGTTCTCCAGCACCTTCTGGCCGTGCGCCGAGTGCAGCACTTCGGGGTGGTACTGCACGCCGTACAGCCGCCGCTCGTCGTCTTCGAAGGCTGCGACCGGCGCGCCGAAGGAGCGCGCGCTGACCTGGAAACCCTCGGGCGCGGCGACGACCGAGTCACCGTGCGACATCCAGACCGACTGCGCGGCGGGGGTTCCGGCGAACAGCGTCGAGGCGGTCTCGCTGACGGCCAGGTCGGTGCCGCCGTACTCGCGCGTGCCGGTCTTCTCGACCACGCCGCCGAGCGCCCGCGCCATGGCCTGGAAGCCGTAGCAGATGCCGAAGGTGGGCACTCCGGCGCGGAATAGCTCGGCGGCCACGTTCGGCGCGCCGTCGGCGTACACCGAGGAGGGCCCGCCGGACAGGATGATCGCGGCCGGGCGCTTGGCCAGCAGTTCGGCGACGGAAATGTCGTGCGGCACGATCTCGCTGTAGACCCGCGCTTCGCGGACCCGGCGCGCGATGAGCTGGGCGTACTGGGCGCCGAAGTCGATGACGAGAACCAGGGGGGAAGTGGAGTCCATAGTGCGACCAGTTTAGAGGGAGCGGCACGAGAGGCCGGTCCCGGTCCACCGGCGCGGCTCGCGGGTTCTGTGCGCCGGTTCAGCCAAGGGGTCCCCGCGCCGGGCCGGACAGGAGTGATCCCGGGCGGCCCGGCACAGGGACGGGAAGGGTACGCGGACGCCTGTCGGCTGTCCCCTGCCGACGGACGCGCACCGGGGCGAGGTCCCACAGCCGGGGGCCGGTTGTCGCTCTGCCCGGCCCCGGCCGTTCGCCACCGGCCCATCCGCCGTAGACAACGACTGATCGGACGTCCGGTTACGCAAGGGCGCGCCGCATAAGGCACACGCGGCTACGCGCGTCCGCGGCCGAGTTCGAGCAGGGCCATGGCGATCGTGGTGCCGGGGCGGCCGAGCGCGGCGGAGTAGCGGGCGATGATCTCGGTCTCCCGGCGCAGATCCACGCGGCGGCCGCCGTCTGAGATCCGGGCGGCCTGAATTTGCCGGGAGACTTCGATCCGGCGTTGCACGAGATCGGCGATCTCGGCGTCGAGCGCATCAATGCGTTCACGGCCGGTGAGCACACCATTGGGGCCCTCGGGACCGTCGGGACTTGCGGACCCGTCGATCGGGAGCTGCGGCGCGGGCTCGGTGCGGGGCGACTGCGCGGAAAGCTCGGTGGCGGTCATGGTCGGTCAATCCTTCCGGGTGGCCCTTGCGGGCGGTTCGGGAAGGCGCCGGCGGGTCCGCACGACCCGTGGCGAACGCGACGGCGCCCCGGACCCTGCGGGGTCCGGGGCGCCGTGAGTGGTCTCGCCGTGTTCGTCAGCGCGCGACCGCTTGGCTTGCCGGACCTGCCGGAAAGCCATAGCTAAATCGCCGCGAGTGAAGCACGTTCGTCACCTTAGCAGAGCATGCGCAAGAGTCCGGCTCGCGTCCACGAGCCGGACTCCCCCACGCTGAACGAAGACTCAGCCCCAGCTCTGCGCATTGGACGACTCGGTCGTCCGGTAGGCCTGCTCCGTCTCGTCGAGCACCCGGCCGATCGTCTGCAGCACGTTGCCGAGGTCGTTCTGGGCCTGAGTCCAAGCCTGCTGCTTCGCCTGGTACTGCTCAGCGGCCGCACCCGACCAGGTCGAGACCATCGGCTGCAGGAAGCTGTGCAGGTCGTTGAGCTTCTGCTCGAGGCTCTGGTATGTGCGCTGAGTGTTCTGGGCTGCCTCCGCGATGGTCGCGAAGGTGACCATCACCTGGCCCTGGTCGTAAGACATTCCCTACTCCCCTCGTGAGATGAAGACCCGCCGCGTGGCGGGATTAAGAACCCGCTCGATCGCCGCTTATTGGAGACCCTTGAGAATCGCGCCGATCTGCGACGAGTTGTTCTCTTCAGCCTGCGAGTAGCTCTTGTTGGTCTGCTCGAGCATCTGGGCGATGTCCGCCAGCGCCTGCTGCAGCTTGGTGGCATCCTGCCGCCAGCGCTCCATCAGCTGCTGGAACGCGCTGGCCGCGCTGCCCTTCCAGGAAGCGGCGACCGGCTCGAGGGCACTGGCCAGCGAGTTCAGCTCCGAGCCGATCTCCTCGCTGACCTGCTGGACCTGCTGCGCAGCCTTCTGCATCGTCGCAGCTTCGGTTGTGTAAGCTCCGGCCATCGTTCACCATCCCCGTCAAATCAGGAAATCTGCGTATAGGACAACTGTGAGGTTGTCAGATCCACCATTCCCGCGCTCCCCCAAGACCAAGGCCCTCGTTAGAGGTGACGGTTCGGTGCCATCTGCCCCTACACGCTACTGGTATGAGCGTGGCGGCAGAAAGCCGGGTACCAGACATTACCAAGTCTTTACCGTGTTCCAGCGCGTCGTGATCGGCAAGGTGCGGCGGCCCGTTGTCGCCTGCTGTCAGCGTTCTGGATCAGGTCAGGCCTCTACGTGTGTTGCTAACGCCGGCTGAGCGGCTACTTCAGTCCGAGGCGCTTGAGCAACCGCAGCGAGAACGTCAACTGCTTGGTGTAGCGCTCGGCGGAGAACCCGAGCCACGGGGCGAGCGGAAGTACCGTCTGCCGGGCGATCGTCTGGATCTCGGTGTAGCGGTGAATGCCTTCTGCTCCGTTGCGGCGGCCGAGTCCCGAGTCGCCCATCCCGCCGATGGCCGCGCCGACGGAGCCGAACGCCGCCGCGTACGCCTCGTTCACGTTGACCATTCCGGAGTGCAGGCGCAGCGCGGCCTCGCGGGCGCGCTTGGTGTCCCGGGTCCACACGGCGGCGTTCAGGCCGTACGGAGTGTCGTTGGCCAGGTCCAGGACCTCGGCCTCGTTCTTGAATCCGTATACTGATACGACCGGTCCGAAGGTTTCCTCGCCGTAGACGGACATCGTCGGCTTGACCCCGGACAGGATGGTGGGCTCGTAGAACAGCGAGCCGATGTCGGGACGGCGACGGCCGCCGGCGAGCACTTTGGCGCCCTTGGCCCGCGCGTCCTCCACATGCAGCGTGACCGCTTCGAGCTGCCTGGTCGAGGCGAGCGAGCCGATCTCCGCCGAGTAATCCAGGGCGCTGCCAAGCCGCAGTGCTTTGGTCTCGGTGACGAAGCGTTCGACGAACTGGTCGTATAGCGAGTAGTGCACGTACACGCGCTCGAAGGAGACGCACAGCTGCCCGGCGGACGAGAAGCAGCCGCGCAGCGCGCCCTGCACCGCCTTTTCCACATCCGCGTCGTCGAACACGACCATCGAGTTCTTGCCGCCGAGTTCCAGCGAGCAGCCGATCAGCCGACCGGCAGCCTGCTGCGCAACCTGGCGGCCAGTGCGGGTCGAGCCGGTGAAAGCGACGTAGTCGGCGTGGTCAACGACAGCCGGTCCGGTAACCGGTCCCTCACCGGTGACGATCTGCCACACGTCTTCGGGCAGGCCGGCCTTGACCGCGAACTGGCGGACGTAGAGCGCCGTGAGTGTGGTCGAATTGTCCGGCTTGTGCACAACCGCGTTGCCCGCGGCCAGGGCTGGGGCGATGTCCATCACGACGAGAGCGAGCGGGTAGTTCCACGGCGTGATCAGGCCGACGACGCCCTTGGGATGACGCACCTCGGAGACCTTGGTCAGGCCGGGCAGGATGCCGGGACGACGCCGGTCCTTGAGATACCCGGCGGCCGCGGCCGCGTAGTGACGCAGCGCGGCGGCCGAGCCGGCCAGTTCCTCATAGGCGTGCAGCCGCGCCTTGCCGGTCTCGATCTGGACGAGGTTGAGCAGATGCGGCTCGTTGTCGAACAGCAGGTCGTGCAGGCGGCGCAGCACCGCGGCGCGCTCCCGCACTGGCCGCGCGGCCCAGGCCGGCTGCGCCGCGCGGGCCTTCTGGAAGGCCAGCCGCACGTCACCGGGCGCGGACTGCGGCAGCTCGACGATGACCTCGCCGGTCAGCGGGGCGTGGATCGACGCGGTCGAGGCGGAGGAGCCGACCACCACGTCCTCGACCAGCCGCGCGACGAACTCGCGAGGCAGATGCGGGCGTATGGACTCCAGCCGCACCCCGGAAGCGCCGTTACCGCCGGCGCCGGCACCATTGCCCGCACCAGCGCCCGAGCCCCCTCCTGCCGCTGGGCTCTGCGCCGCCTGGGGAGTCACACCGCTCGTCGTCATAGCGCACAGACTAAGCCCGCCATCTCGCCGAATCCAGACCGGTTACCGGCTAGTAATCGACCATGGTGCTGCACCGGTGCGATCAGAACGCGAGTTCGTCCCATGCGATGCGGATCGGGAACGGCTCGTCGGCGCGGACGCCCTCGGGTGTCTCGGCCGGCGTCCAGCGGGCGCGCACCTCGTAGCGCTTCTCGCCTTCGGGGAGCGCGTACCAGGTGACGGTGGATATGGCGCCGTTGCGCGTCTCGACGGTCCAGTAATGGGGGATGCCAGCGTCGGCGTACTCGGCGGACTTGTGCACTGTGTCCATGATCCGGCTGGACTGCGAGACGATCTCGACGACCAGCAAGGTGTCCGAGGGCGAGGGCAGATTTGAGCCGTGCGCGAGTTCGTACACGATCACGTCGGGCCGGCGATGGTGCAACGGATGGTCCCGAAGCCGCAGCGCGTAGCCGTAGATCGCGTCGATCGCGCGGCCGGAAGCCTGCGCATAGGCGCGGGCGTGCGACCGGAGCTCCAGATTGACCATGCCGGCGGCGCCCTGGTGATCCATGGTCGGCGAGGCGAGCAACAGAGCTCGCCCGTCGACGATCTCCATCCGGCTGCACAGGGTTTCGGGCATCGCCTGCCACATGTCCGCGGTCACGTTTTCCCAGATCCAGTACGGGATCGCGTGGCCTGCCCAGTAAGTCGTCTCGTCCCACGTGCGCTCCACGGCGGCGTCCCTGCGCCCGATTCGATCATTCACGCGACCGAACGTAGCAGACCTCTCACACACCGTCACACCGAATCAAGCACGGTGGCTTGATCAGACCACTGTCAGCGGCAGCAGCTTCTTACCCGTCGGGCCGACCTGGATCTCGGTCTGCATCTGCGGGCAGACGCCGCAATCGAAGCACGGGGTCCAGCGGCAATCGTCCACCTCGACCTCGCGCAGCGCGTCCTGCCAGTCCTCCCACAGCCATTCGCGATCGAGGCCGGAGTCCAGGTGGTCCCAGGGCAGCACCTCGACCTGGTCGCGCTCGCGGGTCGTGTACCAGGGCACGTCGACCGGCTCGTCCTTGAGCGCGCGCTCGGCGGCCCGCATCCAGCGCTCGTAGGAGAAGAACTCGCTCCAGCCGTCGAAGCGGCCGCCGTCCTCGTATACCGCGCGGATGACCTTGCCGATCCTGCGGTCGCCGCGGGAGAGCAAGCCTTCGACGATGCCGGGCTTGCCGTCGTGGTAGCGGAAACCGATGGCGCGGCCGTAGTCACGATCGGCGCGGATCGCGTCGCGCAGCTTGATCAGGCGCGCGTCCGTCTCCTGCGCGCCGAGCTGCGCGGTCCACTGGAAGGGCGTGTGCGGCTTGGGCACGAAGCCGCCGATGCTTACTGTGCAACGGATGTCGCGGCTGCCGGATGCTTCGCGCCCGGCCTTGATGACCTTGCGCGCCATCTCGGCGATCTGGAGCACGTCCTCGTCGGTCTCGGTGGGCAGACCGCACATGAAATACAGCTTGACCTGCCGCCAGCCCGCCGAGTACGCGGCGGTGACCGTGCGGATCAGGTCCTCCTCGCTGACCATCTTGTTGATGACCTTGCGGATCCGCTCGCTGCCACCCTCCGGCGCGAACGTCAGGCCACTGCGACGGCCGTTGCGGGACAGTTCGTTGGCCAGGTCGATGTTGAACGCGTCGACACGAGTGGACGGCAGCGAGAGCGACGTGTTCGTGCCCTCATACCGGTCCGCCAGGCCCTTGGCGACGTCGGCGATCTCGCTGTGGTCGGCGGAGGAAAGCGAGAGCAGGCCGACCTCTTCGTATCCGGTGGCGGACAGGCCGCGCTCGACCATCTCGCCGATGCCCGTGATCGAACGCTCGCGTACCGGGCGGGTGATCATGCCGGCCTGGCAGAACCGGCAACCGCGGGTACAGCCGCGGAAGATCTCCACGCTCATCCGCTCGTGGACCGTCTCGGCGAGCGGGACCAGCGGCGCCTTCGGGTACGGCCACTCGTCCAGGTCCATGACAGTGTGCTTCGACACCCGCCACGGCACGCCCGGCCGGTTCGGCACTACTCGCTTGATCCGGCCGTCCGGCAGGTACTCGACGTCGTAGAAGCGCGGGATGTAGACGCCCCCGGTGCGCGCGAGGCGGAGCAGGAGCTCGTCGCGGCCGCCTGGCCTGCCCTCGGCCTTCCATGCGCGCACGACGTCGGTGATGGTGAGCACCGCCTGCTCACCGTCGCCGAGCACGGCCGCGTCGATGAAGTCCGCGATCGGCTCGGGGTTGAAGGCGGCGTGGCCCCCGGCGATGACGACCGGGTGCGACTCGTCGCGGTCCTTGGCCTCCAACGGGATGCCGGCCAGATCCAGCGCGGTGAGCAGGTTGGTGTAACCGAGTTCGGTGGAGAACGAGATGCCGAACAGGTCGAACGCGCCGACCGGCCGGTGCCCGTCCACGGTGAACTGGGGCACGTCGTGCTCACGCATCAGCGCTTCGAGGTCCGGCCAGACCGAATACGTGCGCTCGGCCAGCACACCCTCGCGCTCGTTGAGCACCTCGTAAAGGATCATGGTGCCCTGGTTGGGCAGGCCGACCTCGTAGGCATCGGGGTACATCAGCGCCCAGCGCACGTCGCAGGCGTCCCAGTCCTTCACCGTGGAGTTGAGTTCGCCGCCGACATACTGAATCGGCTTGCGCACGGAAGGCAGCAGGGCTTCTAGACGGGGCCAGACGGAGTTCACCACGGTCCCAGGCTACCTGGTGGAGCGGAGCCTGACGTTTTCCAGCAGGCCGACGGCGATGAAGTTGGCGAACATCGAGGAACCGCCGTAGGAGACGAACGGCAGCGGGATTCCGGCCACCGGCATGATCCCGAGCGTCATCCCGATGTTCTCGAAGGTCTGGAAGGTGAACCAGCTGAGCACTCCCGCGGCCAGCAGCAGCGGGAACGGCTCGGTGGCGGTGCGGGCGATCACGCAGGCGCGCCACAGCAGCACGGCGAACAACGCGATGATCAGCAGCCCGCCGACCAGGCCCAGCTCCTCACCGGCGACCGTGAACACGAAGTCGGTCTGCTGCTCGGGCACGAATTGGCCGTTGGTCTGCGCGCCGTGGAAGAGACCTTGGCCGAAGATCCCGCCGGAGCCGATCGCCAGGCGTGCCTGGTGGGTGTTGTAGCCCACGCCCCGTGGATCGAGGTTCGGGTCGGCGAAGGCGGCGAATCGGTTGACCTGGTGCGCGGCGAGCAGATGGAGCTTCACGATCGCGAACACTCCCGCGCCGGCCCCGATCGTCAACAGCGCGAGTACCCGCATCCGGACGCCGCAGACCACGATCATGCCGACCACGGTCGCGACGATGACCATGGTGGTGCCGAGGTCGGGCAGCAGCGCGATCAGGCCCATCGGCACCGCGGCCGCCAGCAGCGCCAGGAACAGCTGCCGGGCGGTGGGCACGTCGCCGGGCCGGCGCGCGTCGAAGACCGGGGCGAGCAGGTCGGGAGCGCGCCGGATGCTCGGCCGCGCGGCCAGCGCCATCGCGACCGCCATCACGACGCCTACTTTCGCGAACTCGGCAGGCTGGATCGAGAAGCCGGCGCCGAGCTCGATCCAGGAGCGGGCGCCGTTCACGGTCGAACCGAGCGGGGAGAGCACGGCGAGCAGGCCGAGGACGGCGAAGAGATACACGGCCGGAGTCAGCGCGCGCATCCGCTTGTGGTCGAGGGCGCTGACGGCGATCGCCAGCGCCAGCCCGACGCCGAGGTTGAGCAGGTGCCGCTTGAGGAAGTACTGCGGGTCGCCACCGGTCAGCTGGCTGCGCTCCCGCGTCGCCGACCAGACGAGGACCGCGCCGACCAAGGCGAGAGCGATTGCCGAACCAACCAGCGGCCAGTCGAACCGGCGCAGCGCTCCGCCGCGGCGGGCGGCCGCGCGTACTCGGTCGGTCGGGGAATCGGTCAGCGCGATGCCGACCGCGGGGACGCCGGCCTTCTCACCGATGATCATGTGAAGACGCCCCCTCGGTGCAGGCCCGCGCGGATGAGATCGGCGTAGCGGCGTTCGGGGAGGTAGTAGGCGGCAGTGAGGATTGGTGGCACGGCGTGGAGTGACGGTGCGTGGAGTGACGGTGCGTGGAACGAAGGCAGGACGGCGGAGACGCCGTAGGCGGGCGGCGGCAGATAGGGGGGCGGGAGGATCTGGTCCGCCGGGGTGACGAGCGTGCCGTCCGGCTGGATCCGCGGAAGCGTGGCAGGGGGCTGCGGCAACAGGGCCGCCTGCTGGTTGATCGCGCCGTTCTGGACGCCGTAGAGCGCTTCCTCGATCTTTTCCACCGCCGGACCAGAGGTCATCGCGCCCTGCCCACCCTGGGAGACCATCATCGCGACCGCGTACTGCGGGTGATCCGCCGGGAGGAAGGACGCGAACACGGACGTCGCCTGCTTGCCGTACACGTCCGCGGTTCCGGTCTTCGCGCCGATCGCGATCTTGTCGCGCGGCCAGGCGCCGAACACGCCCGCCGCGGTGCCCTCCTGCGCGACACCCTCGAACGCGTTGACCAGGAATGAGCGCGTGGCCGGGGAGACCGGCACATGCCCGACGACCTTCGGCTGGTACGTCGAGACCAGGTGCCCGTCTGGCGAGATCACCGCCTTCTCCAGGTGCGGCTGGTACAGCGTTCCGCCGTTGGCCAGCGCCGAATACGCGCGCGCGAGTTGCAGCGGCGTGACCAGGATGCCGCCCTGGCCGATCGCCTCGATGACGGCGTCACCGCCGCGGAACTGCCAGCCGTCCTGGCAGTTCTCGTAAGCGATCTGCTTGAGGTACGCGGCGCGCGCCGGGTCGGAGCCGGCCACCTCGGGATAGCCGGTCTGGGCGCGGCGGCACCAGATGTCCTTCATCTGCTTCCACGTCGCCAGCTTCTCCTGCCGGGTCTGCACATCGCCGCTGGCCTCGCCGGGCAGGTCGATTCCGGTCGCCCGGCCGAAGCCGTACTGCGCGGCCATGGTCTGCACGGGATCCAACGGGTGCGCGACCGGGTGGTTGCCCCCGTCGTGCTGCCACATCTGGTAGGCGGCGCGGTAGAACACGGTGTCGCAGGACACTTCGATGGTGCGCTTGAGGGTGATGGGGCCGAACGCCTCGCCCTCGAAGTTGTGGAAGGACTGGCTGCCGATGTCGAACGACGGCGAGCATTCGTAGGTGCCGTGCGGCGGGAAGCCGTCCTGCAGCATCGCCGAGGCGGTGACCAGCTTGAACGTCGATCCGGGGGCGAACTGGCCCTGGAACGCGCGGTCGAGCAGCGGGATGCCGGCCCCCGGGTCGGTCAGATGCGCGTAGTCCGCCGCGCTGATACCGCCGCTCCACACGGTCGGGTCGTAGCTCGGGTAGGTGGCCATCGCGACCACTCCGCCGGTGTTCACGTCGAGCACGACGACCGCACCCGAGTCGGCCTTGTAATGGGCGCTGCTGTTCTTGTCCCAACCGCCGCGCGCCGACTTGATCGCGGCGGCGAGCTGTTGTTCCGCGATGGCCTGGATGTGCGCGTCAAGGGTGGTGACCACGTCGTCTCCGGCGATCGGAGCCGTGGACGAGACGGTGCGCACCGCGCGGCCCACGTTGTCGACCGCCACCTCGGACGTCCCGGAAACGCCGCGCAGCTGCTTGTCATAGCTCTGTTCGAGCCCTGAGCGGCCGACCATGTCGGTGGGCTGATAGGAGGAGCCTGGAGCGCTCAGCTCGTCCGGGCTGACCGGAGAGAGGTAGCCGAGAACCTGCGCGGCCTGCATGCCGTACGGCTCCGGGTAGGCGCGCTGCGCCGCGGGGACGACGGCGACGCCGGGGAACTGGTCGTGCTCCTCCATGATCTTGACGGCCAGCGGGGGCGGCACGTCCTGCGCGACGGGGATCGGCTGGTACGGCGAGCCGGTCCAGCAGGGCTGCGACACCGTAGGCGAGCAGAGCCTGGCGTGCTGCTCGATCTGCTCGACGGGCACGCCGAGGGTGCCGGCGAGGTGTTCGAGCACAGCCTTGCCCTGGTGCGGCTGCTGAGCCAGGGTGCTGAGGTCGACGGTGGCTTCGAGCACGGTGCGGTTGTTCACCAGCGGCCGGCCCTGGTCGTCGAGGATCGAGCCGCGAACGGCCGCGGTCGCCACCGTGCGCAGGTCGTTGGCCGCGGCGGCTTGCTGGAACTGCGTGCCCGAGTGCACCTGGAGATACCAGAGCCGGGCACCGAGAGTGCATAACAGGGCCAGCACCAACACCTGCACAACGGATACACGGCTGCGCGCGAGCTGCGGTACGGACAACGGACGGTTCACACCCTCTCGGCCTCGGAACGCAGTCCGGGGCTGGTGTGCGCCGGACCGGGGAAGATGGCGCCCTCGACGGCGTTGCCGACCGGGGCGAGATAGCGGGCGCCCGCGCCGTCCGCACGGCGAGCCAGAATCGCCAGGCCGGGGACGATCAGGGGCGTGGCGACCGCGGTGTAGAGCGCGGTGGCGCCGAGCGCGAGCAGAAGTCCGGAGCCGGAGAGACCGATGCCGTCGCCGAGCGCGAGGCCGATCACCGTGTCGAGAATGAGCGCCAGCGCGGCATAAAAGCCGGCCAGGACGCTGGTGCGCAGAGCGGAGCGGCGCACCTCGCGAGCGGCCCGCCCGGCGAGCGCGCCGATGAGCGTCAGGACGAGGGCATGCCTTCCGACCGCGCTGAGCGAAGGCGGCGCGAGGTCCTGGATCAAGCCGGCCATGAAGCCCGCGGCCGCCCCGCCGCTGGTCCCCCACTCGGCGGCGAGGGCGAGCGTCGCGAGCAGAATCAGGTCGGGTACGGCGTAGGGCAGGTGCAGCTTCGGCGCGACCGACGACTCCAGCGTGAGCGCGAGAATCGCGGCGGCCGCGGTCAGCGCGGCGCGCAGCAGGGTTCGCATGGATTCCTGACCTCTTCCCGGCGCGGTTTGGGCTGCTCCACCTGCTACGGCCGCGGTGCGCTGGCTGACTGTGCGTCAGATACGGCGCCCGGCACCATCGCGTCACGCGGATCGGTACGCGGAGGCTGCACAACCACGGCCACCGTGTCGACAGACGTCGCGTCGACGTACGGGGTAACGAGCACCGTGCGCGTGAGGGCACCAGGCGTCGAAACAACCTGACGTACCGTCCCGACCGGTACTCCAGGCACGAATGGCGTGTCACCGGCCGAACCGAGGGTGACGACGACCGCGCCCGGCTTGACCTTCAGCTGCGGGTCAAGGAACTCGACGCGCAGCGTATGCGGATCCTGACCGCTCGCGGTTCCGATGGTGCCCGAACCGGCGAGCCGTACCCCGACCGTGGAGGCCGGGTCAACAGCCAGCAGCACGGTTGCGGTATACCGGCCGACCGCGGTGGTGCGGCCGACGAGCCCGTCGCCGGTGATGACGGTCTGGTTCTCGGTGATGCCGTCGCGCGCCCCGGCGTCGATGGTCGCCGACCAGGTTCCGTCCTGCGCGGGGGAAAGGCCGACCAGCTGTGCGGGCACGGTTTTGAGGCCGCCGAGCGCGGTCAGCCGCAGCAGCTTGTCGAGCTGGTCGGCCCGCGCGCGGTCCTGCGTACCGGTCTCCAGCTGCGTCTTGAGCGAGGAGACCTGCGCGGTGAGCTGGGTGATGCGCTGTTGGTCCGCGGTCGAGTGACCCCAGCCGTTCAGCAGCGATCCGATGCCGCGCATGCCGCTGCCCGCGGCCCGCTGCACGGGTCCGAGCACGGACTGGCCGACGGAGCGCACCTTTCCGAGCGGTCCTGGCGATCCGGGGCGGTCGCCGTGTGCATCGACAGTGATCAGCGCGAAGCCGGCGAGCAGCAGCCCGACCAACACGATCCGGGTACGGCGCGTGTCGCGCATATAGCGGCGTCCTTCATTGCTTTGCGCCTCTCATGCGACTACACCCGTCATTGCCGTGCACTTCGTCACCGTGTTCCGCCGGTCACCTGCGGCTCTGCGCGCCGAGCACTGGCTGGAGCGCGTCGAACTCGTCCACACAGCGGCCCGAGCCGAGCACCACCGAGTCCAGCGGATTCTCCGCGATGAGCACCGGCATCCCGGTCTCCCGGCGCAGTCGCTGGTCGAGGCCGCGCAGCAGGGCGCCGCCGCCGGTGAGCACGATGCCGCGGTCCATGATGTCGCCGGACAGCTCGGGCGGGCACTTGTCCAAGGTGTCCTTCACCGCGTCCACGATCGCGGCCACCGGCTCGTCGATCGCGCGGCGGATCTCGGTGGAGGTCAGCACGATGACCTTCGGCAGCCCGGAGACCAGGTCCCGGCCGCGCACTTCGGCGTGCAACTCGGCGTCGTGGTCGTCTGCCGAGCCGATGGTGATCTTCAGCTCCTCGGCGGTGCGCTCGCCGAGCAGCATCGAGTACTCCTTCTTGGCGTACTGGATGATCGCGTTGTCCAGCTCATCCCCGGCGGTGCGGATGGACGAGGCGGTCACGATGCCCGCGTAGGAGATGACCGCCACCTCCGTGGTGCCACCGCCCACGTCCACGACCATGTTCCCGGTGGCCTCCTGGATCGGCAGGCCGGCCCCGATCGCGGCGGCCATCGGCTCCTCGATCAGGTGCACCTGGCGGGCGCCGGCGGCGTCGGCGGCGTCCTCGACGGCGCGCCGCTCGACCCCGGTGATCCCGCTCGGCACGCAGATGACCACGCGCGGCTGGGCGAGCAGCCTGCGGTGGTGCACCTTGCGGATGAAGTAGCGCAGCATCCGCTCGGCGATTTCGAAGTCGGCGATGACCCCGTCCTTGAGCGGGCGGATGGCGACGATGTTGCCGGGAGTGCGGCCCATCATCTTCTTCGCCTCGGAGCCGACCGCGAGCACCGCGCCGTTGTGCGTGTTGACCGCGACGACCGAGGGTTCGTTGAGCACGATCCCCTTGCCGCGCACGTAGACCAGCGTGTTCGCCGTTCCGAGGTCCACCGCGATGTCACGGCCGACGACCGACATGCCCATATTCGTACCAGCTACCTTCCGCGATCACCCACGCCCGTCTTCAGACAGTACGGGTGCTTCCCGCCGATTCGCGGCAAGGAAACGGAGGTTCCACCGGACGAGGTACCGACGGCTGGTCTGGTCAGCCCTGCTCGGGGAAGAACAGCTTGATCTCGCGCTCGGCGGAGGTCGGCGAGTCGGAACCGTGCACCAGGTTCTGCACGACGGTGGTGCCGATGTCGGTGGCGAGGTCGCCGCGGATGGTCCCGGGCGCGGCCTTGACCGGGTCTGTGGCGCCGGCGAGGGTGCGGAAGGCCTCGATGCAGCGGTGGCCTTCGATGATCATGGCGACGACCGGTCCGGACATCATGAAGGAGACCAGCGGTTCGAAGAATGGCTTGCCCTCGTGCTCGGCGTAGTGCTCCTCGACCAGCTCGCGAGGCAGCGCCCGCAGGTCCAGCGCGACCACCCTGATCCCCTTGGCTTCGATCCGCCGGATGATCTCCCCGGTAAGCGCGCGGCGCACGCCGTCCGGCTTCACCAGCACGAGCGAGCGTTCCACAGGGGTCGCCACCATCATCTCCTCAAGCAGTCGTGCGACGTCTGATTCGACGTCTGTGGTTCCCTTGATGGTATGACCCCGATCAGCGGGTCTTCACTCCAGGACGCTCTGTAGAAGTTCGCTCGTCGGCCGCGGAATCCGGCGCCTCGGCCGCGGGTTCGGCCTCGGCTTCGGCCTGCTGCGCCGCGGGTTCGGCCTGCTGCGTCCTAGCCTCGTGCTCGGCCATCCGCTGCGCCTTGATCTGCTCCGCCTTCGCGCCGAAGTGCAGGCCGGCCCACCAGATCGCGGTGAAGATGACGCCGAGCACGAACATGTCGGTGACCAGGAATCCGGCCGCGATGAAGCCGATTTGCAGCGCCCAGCCGACGCCGTAGGCCCAGCGGTATCGCATCATCCCGGACAGCAGGATGCACACGACGCCGAGCACTACCGCGACGATCCAGTCGTCGGAAGGGTGCAGCTTCCCGACGACGAGACCGAAGAAGAGGGCGATGAACGCCTCGAAGACGAGTACGGAGGCGGCCATCCGGCGCATCGGATCGCCCTTTCTGGTTCAGTGTCCGTCGCTGACCTTGCCGGCCGCTTGAACCTCCATTGAAGCAGCCGCGGCGCTACCGCTTACACGTGGCCTGCCGAGGCCCTAGGCCGTGTTTAGCGCCGCAGCAACCGCCCGGCTTCGCCCGCGGTGACCACGGAGCCGGTGATCAGGACGCCGGTACCGCCGAGTGAGGCGTCCGCCACCCCCTCCTCGGCCAAGCCCACTGCCCGCTCGATCGCGTCGTCGAGCCGGTCGACCGCGATGACCCGCTCGGGGCCGAAGACCTCCGCGGCGACCGCGGCCAGCTCGGCTACGGGCATCGCGCGCTGCGTCGAGTTGCGCGTGAGCACCACCTCGTCCAGCACCGGCTCGAAGGCCTCAAGCACGCCGCGCACGTCCTTGTCCCGCATCGCGGCCACGACGCCGACCAGGTGGTCGAAGGCGAACTCCTCGGCGATCGCCTCCGCGGTGGCCAGCGCGCCGCCAGGGTTATGCGCCGCGTCAATCAAGACGGTGGGGCTGCGGCGCACCACCTCGAGCCGGCCTGGCGAGCGCACGGCGGCCATGGCCTCGCGTACGATCTCCGGCTCGAGCGTGCCGCCGCCTTGGCCCGCGCCGAGGAACGCCTCGACGGCGGCGATGGCGCAGGCGGCGTTGTGCGCCTGGTGCGCGCCATAGAGCGGGAGATGGACGTTGTCATACTCCTGCGATAGACCCTTGATGACGAGCTGCTGGCCGCCGACCGCGAGCTGACGGTCCATCACGCCGAACTCGATGCCTTCGCGGGCCACCGTGGCGCCAACCTCGGCGGCCTGCCGCAGCAGCACCTGCGCGGCTTCCAGCGGCTGCTGGGCCAGCACGACCAGCGCCTCGGCTTTGATGATTCCGGCCTTCTCCCAGGCGATGTCCTCGACGGTGTCGCCCAGCAGATGAGTGTGGTCAAGCGAGATCGGGGTGATCACCGCGACCTGCCCGTCGATCACGTTGGTCGAGTCCCAGGTGCCGCCGAGGCCGACCTCGACGACCGCGGCGTCCACCGGGGCGTCCGCGAAGGCCGCGTAAGCCATGCCGGTGATCAGCTCGAAGAAGGAGAGCGGGAAGGGCTGGCGCTTGTCGACCAGTTCGGCGAACGGCTGCACATCCCGGTACACCTCGACGAAGCGCTCGCGGCTGATCGGCTCGCCATCCAGGCAGATCCGCTCGCGCATCTCCTCGAGGTGCGGGCTGGTGTAGCGGCCGGTGCGCAGGTTGAGCGCGCGCAGCAGCTCGTCGATCATCCGCGCGGTGGTGGTCTTGCCGTTGGTGCCGGTGATGTGGATCGCCGGGTAGGAGCGCTGCGGCGAACCGAGCACGTCCATGAGGTCTTCGATCCGGTCCCTTGACGGCTCGAGTCTGGTCTCCGGCCAGCGCCCTAGCAGCTCGCCCTCGACCGCCCGGTACTCCGCCTCGATGTCGTCCCGCCGCACGTTCATGCGGTAATTCTCTACGATCGCGCGACTAGGTTCTGACCGGCGGCCTTCTGGCAGCGCGGGCAGAAGTACGAGGATCGGTTCATGAAGGCCACACGGGTGATCAGGGTCGCGCAACGGCCGCAGGGCTGTCCGGCCCGGCCGTAGGCGTTGAGCGAGCGGGAGAAGTAGCCTGATTCGCCGTTGACGTTGACGTACAACGCGTCGAACGACGTACCGCCCACCGCGAGCGCTTCGGCCATCACTTCGCGCGCGGCAGTGAGCAGCCGCTTGGCCTCGGGCAGGGTGAGCGAGGTCCCGGGCCGGTCGAAGTGGAGTCGAGCGCGCCATAGCGCCTCGTCGGCATAGATGTTGCCGACCCCGCTGATCAGCGATTGATCGAGCAGTGCGCGCTTGACGCCGGTGTTTTTGGCCCGCAGCGCGGCGAGGAACTTCGCGTCCTGAAACCCGGGGTCCAGCGGATCGCGGGCGATGTGCACGATCGTCGCCGGAACGCCGTCCTTGAGCGCTTCGAGCGACAGGCCCCCGAAGGTGCGCTGGTCTACGAAGCGCAGTTCCGGGCCGTCGTCGGTGAAGGTGATGCGCACGCGCAGGTGCTTTTCATCCGGGGCGCCGATCGGCTGGATGAGCAGCTGGCCGCTCATGCCGAGGTGGCCAAGTACTGCTTCGTCCTCGCCAAGCGGCACCCACAGATACTTGCCGCGGCGCTGCGCCACGCCGAGGGTGCGGCCGACGAGTCTGGCCGCGAAGTCGTCCGGGCCGGCGACATGCCGCCGAATCGCGCGCGGGTGCAGTGCCTCGACCGCCGCGACCGTGCGTCCCGCGGTCCAGCGCTCCAGGCCCCGGCGGACGACCTCGACTTCAGGCAGCTCCGGCATCAGGTTCCGCCTTTGCCGAGCCGTACACCGCGCGGATCGCCCGGTAGGCGTGCTCGGCGGCGATCTGCTCGGCGACCTTCTTCGAGCGGCCACGGCCCGACGGGTATTCCTTGTCCGCGACCCGGACCCGGGCCTCGAAGAATTTGTCGTGGTCCGGGCCGTCCTCGGTGACCAGGTACACCGGCACGCCGAGTCCGTGCTCGGCGGTCAGTTCCTGTAACGAGGTCTTCCAGTCCAGGCCCGCGCCGAGGCCGGCGGACGCCTCGATCAGCCCGTCGAAGAGCCGGTGGATCAAGCCCCCGGCGGTCTCCAGGTCGTGGTCCAGATAGACCGCGCCGATCAGCGCCTCCATGGTGTCGGCGAGGATCGAGGACTTGTCCCGGCCGCCGGTGGCCTCCTCGCCCTTGCCCAGGCGCAGAAACTCCCCGAGCCCGAGCGAGCGGGCCACGTCCGCGAGCGCGCGCGAGTTGACCACGTGCGAGCGGAACTTGGCCAGCTGCCCCTCGGGCAGATCTGGGTGTGTGTCGTACAGCGTGCTGGTGACGACAAGCCCGAGCACCGAGTCGCCGAGAAACTCAAGGCGCTCGTTGGTCGGCACGTTCCCGTTCTCGTAGCTGAACGAACGGTGGGTCAGCGCACGCTCGAGCAACTTCGCATCGAGCGGAACGCCGAGCCGCTGCTCCAGCACGGCCGGGGGCACCTGGGAATCGGTCACGAACGGCTCCCGCCGGCCGTTAGACGGCGACGACCTGACGCTTGTTGTACGTGCCGCAGTTCTCGCACAGGGTGTGCGGGAGCTTGGTCTCACCACAACGGTCGCAAGCGACCAGGGTCAGCGGCGCGGCCTTCCACTGGGCACGCCGCGAGCGGGTGCGGCTGCGGGACTTCTTGCGCTTCGGAACGGCCACGGTTCGAACTCTCCTGGTCATCGCCCGCTGCAGGCCGCCAAGCCGCCAGCGAGTAGGGAAAAACTGTTGCGATTTTACAGTGCTCGCGCTGCTGCTCGGAGCCGTCGAAAGGCAGACCGGCTCCGATAGTGCTCCGACGACTGTACTGGACAGCGCCGACTGGTACTTACCTACTGCGTCGTACTGCTGATTTACCCGCCGTTCACGCCCGATTGGCCGGGCTCGGCGGAGTTCGGGCCGGCCTGGCTCCCGCCACCCTGAGCTAATGCGCCCTGAGTCAAACTGCTTAGGGCGGCCCAGCGCGGGTCTACCGTCTCGTGCCCGTGATCCGGGTCATCGGCCAGCCTGGCGCCGCACTGCGCGCACAGCCCCGGGCAGTCCTCGTCACACAGCGGCTGAAGCGGCAGCTCCAGCATCACCGCGTCGTGCACGAGCGGGCCGACGTCGATCAGGTCCTCCACCACGAGCTGCGCCTCCTCCGCCTCTTCGGCGGTGAGGTTTTCGAAGTCGTAGTAGTAGAGCTCCTGGAACTCGGCGTCGACTTCCACCTCGACCGGGTCCAGGCAGCGCACGCACTCCCCGACCAGCGAACCGGAAACCTCTCCGGTGGCCAGTACGCCCTCCACCACCGACTCGACCCGCAGGGTGAGCCGCAGGTCCGCGCCCTCGGCCGAGTAGAGGCCGTCGAGCGTGGCCGCCTTCTCACCGTTGAGCAGATCCGCGGCCGGCAGGTCGCGGTCGAACTCGCGCATCGCGCCGGCGCGGCGGCCGAGCTCCCGCACGTCGAAGACGAACGGGGACCGCGCGTCGAGACGGCGTGGCTTTGGTGCGGCAGGCATGACGACTTCCAGCGGTAAGAGGGGTGGCGGAGCAGGCGGCCCGACGAAGCGGAACCGGCCGTCCAGCTTAGCAAAAAGCTGGGCCGTTCAAGGAACGGCCCAGCTCAGCGCGCAGCGGACTGGGGTTACCCGGAGTCTTAGCGGCTGTAGCCGCTGTTGTCGTGCTGGAACTGGCGCACGTCGATCAGGCCGGTGTCGAAGTACGAGGTCTCGTCGGCCGGGTACTGCGAGGGCGGGCCCTGGCGCTGCGCCGGCGGCTGACCGTACTGCCCGGATTGGGCGTACTCGTCGCCGTACTCGGGGCTGTAGCCACCGCCCTGCTGCGGTTCGGTGTGGAACTCACCGGTGCCGTACCCGTGAGCCGCGCCCTGGTCGTACGCACCCTGCTCGTAGCTGTAGCCGTCGTGCTGGTCCGAGCCGTACGCGCCCGCGGCCGCGTAGTCGCCCTGCCGCTCCGGGTACGCCTCATCGCCATAGGTGTTCTGCTCGTATGGGCGCTCCGCCTCGGCGAACGCGTTCACGGTGAATTCCTGGCTCTCGTACCCGTCGAAGCCGCTCTCGCCGCCGGAGAAGTCCCGCGAGCGGCGCCGCTCCTCGGTGACCGCGTCCTGCTCCTCGACGTGCCGGCCGAGCTCGTCCATCGGGTTGGTGCTGCCGCGCATCTTCTCCCGGCCGCGGCCGACCGCCTGGATGGTCTTGGTGAGCACCACCTCGAAGTTGGCCAGCTTCTGGTCGACCCAGTCCTCGGCCTCGGCGCGCATCTGCTCGGCTTCGCGCCTGGCCTCGGCCAGCATCCGCTCGGCCGCGCCGCGCGCCTCCCGGGACATGTCGGTGTTCCCGATGATCGACTCGCGCTCGCTGCGGGTGCGCTCAAGCAGCCGCTCGGCTTCGCGGCGGCCTTCTTCGAGCACGGACTCGCGGTCGGCGAGCACCCGGCGGGCCTTGTCCATCTCTTCCGGCAGCCCCCGCCGCAGGTCGTCGAGCAGCTCGAGCACCTGAGCGCGGTTGATCACACACGAGGCCGACATCGGCATTGCGCGTGCGCTCTCCACGATCTCGATGAGTTCGTCGATCTTGGCATTCACGTCCACCGGACTGGCACTCCCTGTTTCACGGGCGGCGCCCGGAAGCGGGCGTCCCGCCAACGGTACCCCGTACGGCTCAGTGCGCGAGTGCCGCGCCGGAAATGTGCGGACTGCCGTGAATGGCCCTATCGCCGGGAAAGCCGCAAAGAACCGGTAAAGATATGACGTACCGTCATGTACCGGTCACGTATCACGCAGCTCAGCGCGGCATTACTTGCGCAGACGTTCGATCAAGCGCTCCAACACGGCGTCGGGAACCAGGCCCGCGACATCGCCGCCGAGCGCGCAGACCTCCTTGATCAACGAGGAGGAAAGGAAGCTGTAGAGCGGGTTGGTGGCCACGAAAAGGGTCTCGACGTCGGCCAGCCGGTGGTTCATCTGGGACATCTGCAGCTCGTAGTCGAAGTCCCCGACCGCTCGCAGCCCTTTGACGATGGCCCGGATGCCGCGCTCGAGGCAGAAGTCGACCAGCAGTCCGTCGAAGACCTCGACCTTGACGTTGGACAGGTGCGAGGTCACCTCACGCAGCATGTCCATCCGCTCGCCGTAGCTGAACAGGCCGTTCTTGCCCGCATTCTTGCCCACTGCGACGACGACCTCGTCGAACAGCTGCGACATCCGGCCGATCACGTCGAGGTGACCATTGGTGACGGGGTCGAAGGAGCCCGGACAGACCACGCGGCACATCGTCGTCTTCTCCGGGAGGCCGGGGTTGTCCACGAGACGGTCCTTGTCGTCGTCGGCAGAACACCTAGTCAGTGGCTGTGTCTAGTCAGCGCGCAGCGTCTAATTTGCTCGTAGCATCCGGCCGGGGCCTCAGGGCGGCTGTAGCCCGGCGTCGGGAGAGAAGCTTCGCTTCACCGCCGCCGGTCTTTCGCCGCCGCCCCGTCCGCATGCTGCGAGCTGACTTGGCGGCGACCGTACCAGACCGTGCCCTCGCCGTATGCGCGGGACCTTAACGCGTTGAAGCCCGCAGGCCAGAGCCACTGCGGACCGCGGGACGCACGCTCGACGGCAATCATCGCGCCGGAGGCGATCCAGCCGTTGTCCGCGAGCGTGACCAGCACGGAGGCCAACTCGTCGGCAGGCATCGCATACGGCGGGTCAAGGTAGACCAAGTCGTAGGGCTCGTCAGGGCACGGCTTCGCAGCTAAATGCTCAACGCGATCGCTAGCGACGCTCGCGCCGGGCAACCCAAGCGTGTCGAGGTTGGCGTGCATGACGCGGGTCGCCGCGCGATCCGAATCGACCAGCAGGGCAGCGGACGCGCCGCGCGACAGCGCTTCGAGCCCGACTGCTCCGGAGCCCGCGTAGAGGTCTAGGACACGCAAGCCGCCGAAGCCGTTGAGGGCGGCGTCGAGCGCGGAGAACAGTCCCTCGCGGGTGCGGTCGGACGTTGGTCGAGTGCTGCGTCCGTCAGGCACGGCAAGGCGACGCCCCCGAGCGCTCCCGGCGATGATGCGTGTCATGGAGCCGATTCTGCCGGTAGCCGCCGGTTGAACGCGTATCGACGAGGCGAGCTGAGGTCGTTCTCCCTCAAGACTTCTCCAGGAACGTTGCCTGATCTGAGGTGACCAGTGCGGCGACGGCGGCGGCGAGCGCGGGTTCGGTAGTCAGCTCTGGGTCGCGTTCGACGAGGGCGGTCGCGGCGTCGCGGGCGTCGCGAAGCAGGCCCTCGTCGTGCAAAACACGCAGCAGCTTGAGCGAGGAGCGGCGGCCGGACTGGCTCGCGCCGAGCACGTCGCCCTCCTTGCGTTGCTCCAGGTCGATGCGGGAGAGCTCAAAGCCGTCGAGGGTGCCGGCCACCGCGTCGAGCCGTTCGCGGGCAGGCGCGTCGGCCGGAGCCTCGGTGACGAGGAGACAGAGCCCTGGCGCCGATCCGCGGCCGACCCGGCCACGCAGCTGATGCAACTGCGAGACGCCGAAGCGGTCGGCGTCGAGCACGGCCATGACGGTCGCATTGGGCACGTTGACGCCGACCTCGATGACGGTGGTGGCGATCAACACGTCGACCTCGCCGGCCGCAAAGGCGGTCATGACCGAGTCCTTCTCCTCGGGCGCCAGCCGGCCGTGCAGCACTCCGACGCGCAGGCCCGCGAGTTCATGCTCGGTCAGTTGCCGGGCCATGTCGACGACGGATAGCGGCGGGCGGGCGGCCGGAGCGACGGAGGCGAGGTCGTCGAAGGAAAGCTGTGCCTGGCCTTCCAGCGCCGACTCGGTTTCCGTGGCGCCGCCGCCGACATGCTCGTCCACATCGGTAGCACCGCCGCCCCCGCCAGCGTCCGGATCGTCCGCGCCGCGGCGCCGTTTCGGCTTCGGCTCGTCGCTCTGCGCCGCGCCCTGCCCGTCGTAACCGCCGGCTTCGTCGCTGCCGGTCTCGGCGCCGTCACCGATCCGCGGGCAGACGATGTACGCCTGATGCCCGGCGGCGACCTCTTCGCGAATCCGGCCCCAGGTTCGGGCAAGGTAGTGCGGCTTATCCGCGGCCGGAACGACGAAGGTCGAGATCGGCGAGCGGCCGAACGGCAGTTCCGCCAGGACTGAGGTCTCCAAGTCGCCGAACACCGTCATCGCCACCGTGCGCGGAATCGGCGTCGCCGTCATCACCAGCAGATGCGGCGGCTTCTCGGCCTTAGCGCGCAGGGCGTCGCGCTGCTCGACACCGAAGCGGTGCTGCTCGTCCACCACCACCAAGCCGAGATCGGCGAACTGGACCGTGTCCTCGATCACCGCATGCGTACCGACCACGATCCCGGCCGCTCCGCTCGCCGCGTCGAGCAGGTTGGCGCGGCGCTCCTTCGCTCCCTGCGATCCGGTGAGCAGTGCGACGCGGGTGCCGTCGGGGTCGCCGTCGATCTGCCCGGCGCGGGCGAGCGGGCCGAGCAGGTCGAGGATCGAGCGGTGGTGTTGCTGGGCGAGCACCTCGGTGGGCGCGAGCAGCACGGCCTGGCCGCCCGCGTCGACGACGGTGAGCATGGCGCGCAACGCGACGACGGTCTTGCCCGAGCCGACCTCACCTTGCAGCAGCCGGTGCATCGGGTGCGTGGCCGCCAGGTCCTGCTCGATCTGGCCGCAGACCTCGCGCTGACCGGTCGTCAGCTGGAAGGGCAGCCGCTCGTCAAATCGGTCCAGCAGGCCGCCGGTGCGCACCGGCCTGGGCACGGCGGGAAGGGCGAGCGCGGCGCGGCGGCGCTGGGCCAGTACCACTTGCAGCGGCAGCGCTTCATCCCACTTCAGCCGGTGCCTGGCGATCAGATGATCAGACCGCTCCTCGGGCCGGTGCACGTTCTCGAACGCATCACGCAGGCTCATCAGGTGATGCTTCTCGCGGACCCGCGCAGGCAGCGGATCGGGCACGTCTTTCAGGCTGTCCAGCGCCAATCTGACGCAGGCTTGGATCTTCCGGGTCGAGAAGCCCGAAGTCGCCGGATAGAACGGGATCAGCTCGTTCGCATAGCGCTCGGCCGCGGCGTCGGCGTCCTCGTCGTCTTTCAGCACCTCGAACTCGGGCTGGGCGAGCTGGCGGTGCTTGCGGAACTCGGTGACCCGGCCGGAGAACAGGCCGATCCGCCCCGGCCGCAGATCGCGCTCGATCCAGGGCTGGTTGAAGAAGGTCAGCGTGAGCGAGGAGGTGCCGTCGGTGACCGTGACCTCGGTCAGCGAGCCACGCCGGCCCTTGAACGAGCGCTTGGCGACCTTGTCCACCTCGGCGAGCACGGTGACGTAGTCGTCAAGCGCCAGGCTCGCCAGATCGGTCAGCTCGCCACGCTTGGCGTACCGCCGCGGATAGTGACGCAGCAGGTCCCCGACCGTACGCAGCTCAAGGTTGCGCTCAAGCACCTTTGCCGTACGACCGCCGACCAGGTCCTTTAACGGCTCGGCCAGAGGGTCGACGATCCCGCTGCTCATCCCAGTCGTGCTCACTCCACCCCGATCAGTAGCGGCCAGCCGCTCTGGCCACCCTGGTAGGCGACTACATCCATTTCCGGCCTGGCCGCGTGTACCCGCTGCCGCACGGCCTCGATCAGGTCCGCGGCGTCCGGTCGTGTTGCGTCCGGTCCGCCAGCAGCTTCGTCGAGCCCGTCGCCGGTGACTAAGGTCACCATCTCACCGCCCGCCGACACCATGCGATCTACCAGCGCGAGCGCCGCATCACGCAGGCTCGGGGCGATCAACGCGACGTCGCCCTCGATGAAGCCGAGGACGTCGCCGGCGTGGCAGACGCCCGCCATGGTCCAGGCGTCGTCGGCGGCGATCTGGAGGGCTGCGTGCCGGGTGGCTCCGGCGGCGGCAGTCATGGCGACTATGTCGGCGTCGAAGCGACGTCCAGGCTCGTGCACGGCTAGTGCGGCGATGCCCTGCACGACCGCCTTGCTCGGTACGACGGCGACGCGGACGCCATACCCGCCCCGATGCACCTGTTCAGCGGCTGCGGACGCCGCGGCGAGACCTTCCGCGTCGTTGACCAGGACGATGATCTCCTCGACTCCGGCCTCCGCGATGGCTCGGCTGAGTTGGGCGCTGGTCGGAGGGCGCCCGCTGAAACATGGCAGCGGGATAGCTCCGGCTTCGGCGAACAGCTCGGCGAGGCCGGGTCCGGGCGCCGCCGCGATCACGGCGCGACCCGGCGCGGCGCGGAAGTGCGCGGCATGGCCGGCTGAGGCGGGCTGCGATTCGGCGGCCTGCGCTCCAGTCAGCTGCCCGTCCGATGGCGCGTCAATCCTCCGCATGTCGGTGGTGCAGTCCGTTAGCGCGTTAACGCGAAGGTCATAGGGCTTACCGAGCCGGATCGCAGCCTCGATAACCGGTCCGGGCTGGTCCACGTGGATGTGTACCCGATAGGCGCCATCACCTCCCGCGATCACCAGCGAGTCGCCGTCGCCTTGTTCGCAGAGCTCTTCGAGCGTGGTCCGCAGCAGGGCGAGTTGCGGTTCGCTCGTCTCCATCATGTAGATGACCTCGTATGACGGGGACGGCGACGAGACCGGCGCGGCGCGCACGGCTCCGTTGATAATCCCGATCGGCTTCAGTGGCCCACGCACACGTCCCACTGTTACCGCACGCGTCGGGTCGTAACCCCCGAGCAGCGCGGCCAGCACGTCGAGCAGGATGCACAGACCGCGGCCTCCGGCATCGACGACGCCCGCTTCGCCGAGCACAGGGAGTTGCGAAGGGGTGAGGGCGAGGGCGGCTTCGGCGGCATCGCGGGCCGCCTCGGCGACGGCGGCGAAGGTGGGTTCCAGGTTCCAGTCTCCCGGCAGGCTCGTACCGTCCACCACGGCGCACGCGGCGTCGGCGGCGGCTCTGGCGACGGTCAGCATCGTTCCCTCGGCCGGGGCGGCGACCGCCTGCCAGGCGAGCTCCGCAGCGTCGGCGAGGGCCGCGGCGAGTACCCGTGGACCGGTCGGCTGCCCGTCCCGGATCGCGGCACCGACCTCGTCGGCGAGGCCGCGCAGCAGTTGGCTGAGGATGACCCCGGAGTTGCCGTGCGCGCCCTTGAGCGCAC
Organism: Actinocrinis sp.; assembly: GCF_035605935.1. Taxonomy (GTDB): domain Bacteria; phylum Actinomycetota; class Actinomycetes; order Streptomycetales; family Catenulisporaceae; genus Actinocrinis. Next base: position 28,835 of record NZ_DATNGK010000270.1, read on the forward strand.
CGGCGGCCAGCGCACCAAGGGCAATAGCGGCTCCCGCTTCACCAGCGTGCATCTCGGCGTCCGGATCGAGCGCGTCGAGCCCTTCGCACGCGGATTCGAAGGTGAGGAAGAGGTTCGTGCCGGTGTCGGCGTCGGGCACGGGGAAGACGTTCAGCGCGTCGATCTCCTCGCGGGCACGGCCCAACGCGGCCAGGCTGGCCCTGGCCCACAGTCGTACCGCCGGCCCGTCGAGCGTCTCAAGCACGCTGTGCCTCTCTGTCCGCCGGGTCGCAAACCATCCGTACCCGAGGATATGGGTCGGGACCGCAGAGCCCTATGTGCACGTATACCGCTAGACCGGGTTGTAGGACACGGACCGGATTGGCTCTTGCCGGGCCGGTTGGGTTACCCTGACCAGGTTGCCTTTCCGCGTCCGCGTCTCCGCTTCGGAGCCAGCACGGCGTCGGTGACAATCTCTCGTACGTAACCGACTGTCTTTTGGAGTGTCTCCCGTGGCTGCCACCTGCGATGTCTGCGGCAAGGGTCCGGGCTTCGGCATGAATGTCTCGCACTCGCACCGCCGCACCAAGCGCCGGTTCAACCCGAACATCCAGCGGGTGCGCACCACGCTGGCCAACGGCACGCCGAAGCGTCAGAACGTCTGCACCAAGTGCCTGAAGGCGGGCAAGGTCAGCCGCTAAGCAAGCACGACCCAAGGCCCCGCACCGTCCTCGACGGCTGCGGGGTCTTCTCGTTGCCGGCGCGGCGAGTCGGCCCGGTGAGTTTTCCTGGCGCGTCAGCGTTTCCAGCCGTGGTCCACCGGCCCTATACCGGCGCCGAGCGCAAACCCGGCCGTGATCGCGCCGGTGACGTACAGCTTCGCGGCTCGTACCGCATCGGGCACTGTGCGGCCGAGTGCGAGATAGGACGCGATCGCGCTGGCGAGCGTGCATCCGGTGCCGTGCGTGTGGCGGTTCTCTGCGCGTGTGGCCGTAAGCGTGATTTCGTCCGGGCCGTTGGTCAGCAGGTCTGTGCAGCGATCCGAACCCAAGTGCCCGCCCTTAATGAGCACCCATGCTGGGCCGAAGTCGAACAACCTCGCCGCGGCCTCGCGCATCCCCTCGAGATCCGTGACCGGGAGTCCGGTGAGCGCGCGGGCCTCGTCAAGATTCGGCGTGATGATCGTCGCGCGGGGCAACAGTTCCGTGCGCAGCGCATCGAGGGCGTCGTCGGCGAGCAGCGTGTTCCCGTGCTTCGAGACAGCCACTGGATCGACGACGACGGGTATGGCCGGATCCAGAGTGCCAAGCAGTCGCGTCACCTCGGCGACCACGTCCTTTGCGCCGAGCATGCCGACTTTCACGGCGTCGACGCCGATGTCGTCGACGACAGCGCTGAATTGCGCGGCGACGGCCTCCACCGGCAACTGCCAGATCCCGTGTACGCCGAGGGAGTTTTGCGCGGTGACGGCAGTGATGACACTCATGCCGTGGACGCCGAGCGCGAGCATGGTCTTCAGGTCCGCCTGGATTCCCGCGCCGCCGCCTGAATCGGAGCCGGCGATCGCGAGCACGCGCGGGTGATTGCGCCCGTCAGGCAAAGTGATCCCACCCTTGCGCTCCGATCCACGCCTTACCCGCCACGGTCACGCGCGGCGCTGACTGATCGGCGGACCGCTTATGGACGGTGCCGATGACCGTCCAACCCGGCGGTATGTCGGCCGCGGCCGGATAACACGCGGCAAGTGCGTGGTCCTCGCCGCCGGTAAGGATCCACACGAGCGGGTCGATCCCGAGCCGGTCTGCGGTCGTGCGAAGTTGTTCGGGAATCGCGAACGCGCCCGGTTCGACGTCGATCCCCACATCGCTCTCGCGGGCGATATGGCCAAGGTCCGCAAGCAGGCCGTCACTGACGTCGATCATCGCTGTTGCGCCGGCCTCGGCTGCGAGCGGACCCTGCGCGTAGGGAGGCTCGGGCACCCGGTGCCTCGCCAGCGCTTTCTGCGGACCGGCCGCGCCACTTGCCAGCAACTGGTAGCCGCAAGCGGACCAGCCGAGTTCTCCGACTATCGCAACCCTGTCCCCCGGATGGGCCCCTGAGCGAGTTACCGGGGCGTGGCCACGCAGATCGCCGAGCGCGGTCACCGCGATCATGATCGAGTCGGCGCGCGTCGTGTCCCCGCCGGCTACCGACACCCCGACCAGCGCGCACTCGTCGGCCAGGCCCGCGGCGAGTTCCTGGGCCCAGGTCACGGGCAGATCCGCCGGCGCGGCGAGGCCGATCAGCAGCGCGGTCGGGACCGCGCCCATCGCGGCGATGTCGGCAAGGTTCTGCGCGGCGGCTTTTCGGCCGACCTGGTATGCGGTGGACCAGTCGGTGCGGAAGTGGCGGCCCTGCAGCAGGAGGTCCGTGGACGCGACCACGCGGCCGTCCGGCGCGGCAACCAGCGCGGCGTCGTCGCCAGGCCCGAGGAGCACGGTCGGGCTCTGCAGGGCTTGCCGAGCCACCCGATCGATCAGTCCGAATTCGCCGACGTCGCGCAGAGTTTCGGGCGCATGACGCGCATCGAGCGCGGACGTGGCCGTGTTTTCGCCCTCGGCCTCGCCGCGGCCTCGCGCGTCCGCTTTACCGGTTTCGCCGCTTCGCTCAGCCGCCCGTTCGCTCACTTTCAAAGCTTAGAGCGACCGAGGCGGTCGTTCTAATAGCCACCCGCAGGTGGTAACGCGCCGCCGCCCCCTTGCGCCGGAGAGGTATCAGGCGGGTAACGTTTCGCCGTCGCATAGTTCTAATTGACTACTCTCACTAGTCCAACCGGATAGAGGGCAGGGAGGACCGCATGGTGCAGGCGTACATCCTCATTCAGACTGAGGTCGGCCGGGCGGCCGCGGTCGCTCAGAAGATCGCCGGTCTCACGGGGGTCACCAACTCTGAGGACGTGACCGGACCGTACGATGTCATCGTGCGCGCAGAGGCGGAAACGATGGACGACCTGGGCAAGCTCGTGGTCGCCCGCATTCAGACGATCGACGGCATCACCCGCACCCTGACCTGTCCGGTGGTGCGGCTCTGACGTGCAGTACGCAAGGCTTCCGGTACCAATCCAGGCGGCCGCCGCGCTCGGGGTGACCGCCCTGACCGGCGGCGCCGTCTGGCTGCTTTTCAATTCCGGCAACGCGGTCGCGGTCGCCGCGCCCACGCCGACCTCGTCCAGCGCGCAATCGGAATGCGCTGCCCTGACGAAGGCCCTGCCGCAGAGTGTGGACAACGAGAACCGCCGCGGGACCAGCCCTTCATCACCGCTCACCGCGGCCTGGGGCGACCCGGCGATCACGCTGCGCTGCGGTGTACCGGAGCCACAGATTCTGCGTCCGGGATCGAAGACCTATGACCCGACCGCCGAGGAGGGCTATTTCAACGGCGTGGCCTGGCTGATCGAGAAGACCGGCGACGGCTACCGATTCACCGCGGCGCAGCGCGCGGTCTACGTCGAAGTGGACGTGCCGAACGCCTACAGCCCGCAGACGAGCGCGGTCATCGACCTGTCCCCCGCCGTCATCAAGGCGATTCCGCGCAACGACGGCGCTTCCGGCCCGGACACCTCACCGGCGGCCGGAGCTAGTTCCGCTGCGCCCGCATCCCCGTCGGCGTCGCCGTCCGCCTCTGCGGGCGCGAGCGCGCCCGCGTCTGCCGGCCCGTCAGCTTCTCGCTAACGCAGGCCGGTCGGGCGGGAAAGCGCCTCGGTGATGAGCCGGTCCACCAACTGCGCGTAGGAAACCCCTGACGCAGCCCACATCTGCGGGAACATCGAGGTCGGCGTGAATCCAGGCATCGTGTTGACCTCGTTGATCAGCCAGCGCGGCGGCGCGTCGGGACCCTCATCGGCCAGGAAGAAGTCAACGCGGGCCAGGCCCTCGCACTCCAGCGCTTCAAAGGCGGCCAGCGCCAGCCGGTGCAACTCGGCCGACTGCTCTTCGGTCAACTGCGCGGGCAGATCGATGTCGGTCGAGCCGTCCAGATATTTGGCTTGGAAGTCGTAGAACTCGTGCCCGCCGCGCACCTTGATCTCGGCTGGAACCGAGGTGCGCGGACCCTCGCCGGGCCCGGTCAGCACGCCGATCTCGATCTCCCGGCCCTGCACCATCGCCTCGACGATGACCTTCGGGTCGTGCCGCTGCGCCGCCTCGATCGCGGCGGCAAGCTCCTCAGGACCGTGCACCTTCGAGATGCCCATAGAGGAACCCGCGCGCGCGGGCTTGACGAACACCGGGAAGCCCAGCCCTGCAACCGACTGCGCGACGCCCTCCGGGTTCCTGAGCCACTCGCCGCGTCGCACCGCCACATACGGCCCGACTGGCAGCCCCGCGGACGCCAGCAGCCGCTTCATGAACTCCTTGTCCATGCTGACCGCCGAGGAAAGCACGCCCGAGCCGACGTAGGCCACGCCCGCGAGGTCCAGCAGGCCCTGCAGCGTGCCGTCCTCGCCATACGGGCCGTGCAGCAACGGGAAGACCACGTCCACCTCGCCGAGCGCCTTGGGCACCGAGCCGGGCTCGTGCACGGTCAGCTCGCGGGCGGTCGGGTCCGCGGCCATGGTGACCAGCGCGCCGCTGGTCTCGTCGATCCGGGACGGCAGGTTCCCGCCGGTGATCACCAGCTGCGCGGTTTCCTCCCCCGCCATCAGCACCCAGCGGCCGTCGGTGGAGATCCCGATCGGCAGCACCTCGTAGCGCTCCGGATCCAAGGCACGCAGCACGCTGCCCGCGGTGACGCAGGAGATCGCGTGCTCGGAGGAACGGCCGCCGAACACCACGGCGATCCGGATCCTGCGCTGCGACGAAGGCGGTACGGAAGGCAGGGACTCGCTCATAGCAACGAGACCTTACCGTCTTCGCCGTTTCTACTCCTCAGTAGAGCGACTCGGACTTGGCCGAGCGCGCCATCAGCGCGGCCAGCATCTCGCGTGGCGAGCGGCCTTCGTGCACCACCGCGACCACGGTCTCCACCAGCGGCATCTCCACCCCGTGCCGCCGCGCGAGTTCGAGGACTGATTCGCAGGACTTGACACCTTCGGTGGTCTGGCGCACCTCCTGCTGCGCCTCGGCGACCGTGCGGCCGCCGCCGAGCAGGCTGCCGAAGCGATGGTTGCGGGAGAGCGGGGACGCACAGGTCGCCACGAGGTCACCGAGCCCGGCCAGTCCGGAGAAGGTGAACGGATCCGCGCCGGCCGCGATGCCGAGACGCGTGGTCTCGGCCAGGCCACGGGTGATCAACGAGGCCTTGGTGTTGTCGCCAAGGCCCATGCCGTCGGCGATCCCGGCGGCCAGGCCGATCACGTTCTTGACCGCGCCGCCGAGTTCGCAGCCGATCACGTCGGTGTTGGTGTAGGGCCGGAAATACGGGCTGTGGCAGGCCTTCTGGAGCCGTTCGGCGACGGCCTGGTCCGCGCAGGCCACCACGGACGCGGCCGGGTGCCGCTCGGCGATCTCCGGGGCCAGGTTGGGGCCGCTCACCACCGCGATCCGGTCGGGCGCGGCCCCGGTGACTTCCGCGATGACTTGGCTCATCCGCATGCAGGTGCCAAGCTCGATCCCCTTGATCAGCGAGACCAGCACGGTCTGCGGCGGGATCAGCGGCGCCCACCGGGTCAGGCTCTCGCGCAGGCTCTGCGCCGGGATGGTCAGGACGAGGAAGTCGGCGCCGTCGAGCGCGGCGGCCGGATCGGTGGTGGCGTGCACCGCCTCGGGCAGCGCGATTCCGGGGAGGTATTCAGGGTTCTGATGGTCGCGTTCGATCCGCTCGACCACCTCGGCGCGCCGCCCGCACAGGACGGTGTCGGTGCCTGCGTCGGCGAGCACGAGGGAGAAAGCCGTCCCCCAGTTGCCGGTTCCGAAGACGGCGGCTCGGGTCACGCCTGCGCCCCCGGATCCGTGGCGGTCGCGGCGGCGGACTCGGTTTCGGCCGCGGGCTCGGCGGTAGCTTCGCCTGCGTCGGCGGGTTCGGCCGCGGCAGCCGGCGCCGGCTTCTGCACGGCGTCCGGGTCGAACCGTTCGGCCGGCGGCTCTTCGCCGCGAATCTCGGCCAGCATCCCGGTGATCACGTCCATGATGTGCACAGTCGCCTTACGCAGCGCCTCGCTGGTGACCTCGGGGCCGAATTCGGCGCGCAGGTCGATCGGCGCGCCCGCGGTGACCTTCAAGGTCTTGCGCGGGAAGAAGTCCGGTTTCTTCGAGTAGTGCGCGAAAACCTCCTGGGCGCCCCACTGCGCGATCGGCAGCACCGGCGCGCCGGTGCGCAGGGCGATGCGGGCCGCGCCGGTCTTGCCCACCATGGGCCACAGGCCCGGGTCCTTGGTCATCGTGCCTTCCGGATACACGATGATCGTCTCGCCGCGTTCGACCGCCGCGAGCGCGTCCTTGAACGCCAGCGCGGCGTCGCGCGATTCGCGGTACACCGGGATCTGGCCGGCCGCGCGGAACAGCTTGCCGAGCGTGGGCTGCTTGAACACCCCTGCCTTGGCCAGGAACCGCGGCGTGCGGCCGGCCGCGACCAGGAAGTGGCCGACCGAGATCGGGTCGAAGAACGAATAGTGGTTGGCCACCACGATGACCCCACCCTCGCGCGGCACGTTCTGCATGCCGCGCCAGTCCCGTTTGACCAGGACCACCAGCAGCGGCCGGCATAGCGCCTCGATGAACGTGAACGCTGCCCCGGGCCGGGGATTGCGGCGCGATGCGCGGGCCACCGTCGATCCTTCTTCCGTTAGTGCCGGCTGCTGGATTGGTGCTAGGTGCTTTGCGTGCTCGACGGTTGACCGGACGGACCGGCCCGAGCACAGGCGCTCCAGTCTCCCGCGCCGGGAGCCCGGGTGCCAAGCTCAGCCGCCCTCTCGCACCCCCGGCCGCCGCGGCGTGGGAAGATCTTCCGGTGTGGTCAGTGGTGATTCCCGTCAAGCGGCTGCCGGACGCCAAGTCCCGGCTGTCCCCGCTTTCCGTCGAACACCGCGCCGCGCTCGCCTTGGCCTTCGCCAGTGACACGGTCGCCGCGGCCGCCGCGTCGCCATTGGTGGCGGCGGTCTTCGTGGTTACCGGTGATCAGCGGGTCGCGCGACGGCTGGGCGCGCTCGGCGCGCGGATCGTGCCCGACGATGCGCCAGGCGGCCTGAACGGCGCGGTCGAATCGGGCCGGATACACGCGCTGGCCGACGATCCGCGCCGCCGCGTCGCCGCCCTCACCGCCGATCTGCCGGGCCTGCTCACCGAGGATCTGACCGACGCGCTGGCCGCCGCCGCAGACGGCCGGGCGTTCGTCGCCGACGCCCCCGGCAGCGGAACGACGTTGTTGCTCTCGGACGTGCACGGCACGCTCGGCGCGCGTTTCGGGGTGAACTCGCGGTATGCCCACGAGGCGAGCGGCGCGCTGCTACTGGCCGGCGCGGGCCGGTCCCTGCGCCGTGATGTGGACACCATGGAAGATCTGGACGACGCGGTCGCGCTCGGAGTGGGCCAGCACACCGCGGCCGCGCTCAAGCTTTTTGACTGTGCAGCCCGGGTGGGGGACTGCGCCCTGCGCTGATCCGGACTAGCGGACGACTACAGCGCCGACCCCGAGCCGGGCACTACGCTCATCCCATGCAAGGGACCGTTCGCGTTTTCGACCCCGAGACCAGGGGCGGCTCCGTACTTCTCGACGACGGAACCGAGCTGGCTTATGAAGCGGCCGCCTTTGACGCAGGCGGCCTACGCATTGCGCGGCCCGGACAACGCGTAGCGCTACGCGTTGATGACGAAGGCCGGATCACGGCGCTGACTCTGGCCACTCTGCCGCTGCCGAATTAGGTTCGCTGCGGGTACCGAATCGCGCCGGGGCTTTCGCACTGAGCGGGGCGGCGATTTCTGATACCGGGACCGGGATCTGACCCAGCGTCGAACTAGGGCGTGTTTTGGAACTTTCGCCTGGGCCGCGGCGCCTGCCACGCACGCTCGCTGCGTTGTCGGATCGTCCACGGACGCCCGGTACGAGAACGACCCTCCGCCTTGCGATCGCACCCGCCAGACACCGCGGCCTTAACCGGCGCTAGCTCCAAAACACGCCCTAACACAAAGTCAAAAATGACGGTATACCGCAGACAGCGGCCCGGGTATCGCGCGATACCCGGGCCGCTTGTCAGCAGTACTTAGCGCTTCTTGGCGGCGGTCTTCTTCGCGGTCGCCTTCTTGGCCGCGGTCTTCTTCGCCGCCGTCTTGGTCGCCGGGGCGACCGCCGCGGTCTTGCGGCTGACCGGCCGCGCGGCGGCCTTCTTGGTAACGGACTTCTTCGCGGTGCTCTTAGCCGCGGCCTTGGTGACCGCGGCCTTCTTGGCGGTGGTGGTGCGGGTGCTGGCGGCCTTGGTCGCGGTGGTCTTGCGCACGGCGGCCTTCTTTGCCGGGGCGGCCTTCTTGGCGGCGGTGGCGCGCGCGGGGGCTGCGGTCTTCTTCGCCGCGGACGCCGTCGTGCTGCGCTTGGCCGCGGCCGCCTTCTTCGCCGCGGCGCTCTTCTTGGCGCCGTTGACCTCGTCCTTGAAAGCCTGCCCGGCGCGGAACTTCGGCACGGTCGCCGCCGCCACCTTGACCTGATCGCCGGTGCGCGGGTTGCGCGCGATCCGGGCCGGCCGCCTGGCCGACTCGAAGGTGCCGAACCCGGTCAGCGAAACCTTCTCACCGGATACGACCGCCCCAGTGATCCCGTCGAGTACCGCGTCGACCGCTTCGCCGGCCGCCCGCCGCGACACCTCGAGCTTCTCAGCAACCGCGTCGATGAGCTGCGCCTTGTTCACGTTGCTTCCCTTTGGGGATGGGTGCGGTGCGCGGTACGCGCCGCACGGGTGGAAACCTGGGCCGCCGCTCCCGGATTTCCCTCCGGTCGTAACGACCTTTTCCGCACCGTAGAGCGATGAATCGGGCGAATCAATCACCAACGGCCCTAATCACCCTTGTGTCGCAATGGTTTCCACCGAGGGTGGAACATGAGAAGTCGGACTATCGCCCTCTAGCGCGGCGTTATCCGGGTTCTGCGCACATGCGCTATAGGTCGGTCGCGGCGCCGCGCTTCTCGTCTACTGCGCGCAAAAAACGCTCGAGGCGGCGCATCGCGTCATCCTGATCGTGCCGGGATGCGGCGGTGATGACGAGCAGCCGCCTCACGAAATCAGCGCGATCCGGCAGTTCCAGATCCATTCCGCGCAACACGCCGTGCGCTTCCTTCAGCAGCTCGGCCAGTCGCGCATAGCCGGAAAGCTCGCGCAGTTCCTCGGAATCGAACAGCTCGGCGGACGACACGGCGCCATGGCCGGTAGCGTCACCGTCCTGATCCGCGCCACGCTGCTCCACCTGCACTCGTCCATTGTGCCCCGAGTTGGCGCATGCTCCGGTCACGCGCTGCTCACCGTGCTAAGACGCCAACGCGGCCGGATGCAACGCCGCCGGATCCATGCGGAAGCGGCGCGTCGCACCGGTGGTGGCCGGTACAACGCGCCGCTCGGACGCAGCTAACGCTGCTTGATCGCTTAGGCCGGGATGGGCTGCGTGACCGGCTTGAACGACGGCCGCTCCGTCTCGAAGGTGCCGATCGCGTCCACGTGCCGCAGGGTCAGGCCGATGTCGTCGAGCCCTTCCATCAGCCGCCAGCGCGTGTAGTCGTCGATCTCGAAAGCCGCGACCAGTTCGCCGGCGCGCACCTCGCGCGCCGCCAGGTCGACGGTCACCTCGACCTTCGGATCGGCCTCGATCAGCTCCCAGATCTGCTCGACGGTCGGCTGCGGCAGCACGACGGTCAGCAGGCCGCCCTTGAGCGAGTTGCCGCGGAAGATATCGGCGAAGCGGGAGGAGATGACCGTCCTGAAGCCGTAGTTCTGCAACGCCCAGACCGCGTGCTCACGCGACGAGCCGGTGCCGAAGTCGGGCCCTGCGACCAGCACCGACGCGCCGGCCCGCTCCGGCTTGTTGAGCACGAACTCGGGGTCGTTGCGCCACGCGGCGAACAGCCCGTCCTCGAAACCGGTGCGGGTAACCCGCTTCAGGTAAACGGCCGGGATGATCTGATCGGTGTCCACGTTCGAGCGGCGCAGCGGGACCGCGGTGCCGGTGTGGCTGATGAACTTTTCCACGGCTCAGACCTCCAGCAGATCGGACGGGGCGGACAGGTGGCCCGTCACGGCGGTGGCCGCGGCGACCAGCGGCGAGACCAGGTGCGTACGCCCGCCCTTGCCCTGCCGGCCCTCGAAGTTGCGGTTCGAGGTGGAGGCGGAACGCTCGCCCGGCGCCAACTGGTCCGGGTTCATGCCGAGGCACATCGAGCAGCCCGCGAAACGCCATTCCGCGCCCGCCGCCTCGAAGACCTTGTCCAGGCCCTCGGCCTCGGCCTCAAGACGCACCCGCGCCGAGCCGGGCACGACCAGCATCCGCACACCCTCGGCGACCTTTCGGCCCTTGATCACTTCGGCGGCGGCGCGCAGGTCCTCGATCCGGCCGTTGGTGCATGAGCCCACGAACACCGTGTCGACGGTGATCTCGCGCAGCGGCGTGCCCGCGTTCAGGCCCATGTACTCCAGCGCCCGCTCGGCGGCTGCGCGCTCGTTCGGGTCGGCGTACGAGGCCGGGTCCGGGACGCGATCGCCGAGCGGCGCGCCCTGGCCGGGGTTGGTGCCCCAGGTGACGAACGGGGTCAGCGCGTCGGCGTCGATCTCGACCTCGGCGTCGAAAACGGCGTCCTCGTCGGTCTTCAGCGTGGACCAGTAGTTGACGGCCGCCTCCCAGTCCGCGCCCTGCGGGGCGTGCGGCCGGTCCTTGAGGTAGCCGAAGGTGGTGTCGTCGGGCGCGATCATGCCCGCGCGGGCGCCGGCCTCGATCGACATGTTGCAGACCGTCATCCGGCCTTCCATGGACAGCTCGCGGATCGCCTCGCCGCGGTATTCGAGCACGTAGCCCTGTCCGCCGCCGGTGCCGATCTTCGCGATCACGGCCAGGATGACGTCCTTCGCGGTCACCCCGGGCCGCAGCCGTCCGGTGACGTTGATCGCCATGGTCTTGAACGGCTTGAGCGGCAGCGTCTGGGTGGCGAGCACGTGCTCGACCTCGCTGGTGCCGATGCCGAAGGCGAGCGCGCCGAACGCGCCGTGGGTGGAAGTGTGCGAGTCGCCGCAGACGATGGTCATACCCGGCTGGGTGAGACCGAGCTGCGGGCCGATCACGTGCACGACGCCCTGGTTCGCGTCACCGAGGGAGTGCAGCCGGACGCCGAACTCGGCGCAGTTGCGCCGCAGCGTCTCGATCTGGGTGCGGGAGACCGGGTCGGCGATCGGCTTGTCGATCTCCAGGGTCGGGGTGTTGTGGTCTTCGGTGGCGATCGTCAGATCCGGCCGGCGCACCGGGCGCCCGGCGAGCCGGAGCCCGTCGAAGGCCTGCGCGCTGGTGACCTCATGCACGAAGTGCATGTCGATGTAGAGCAGGTCGGGTTCGCCCTCGGCGCGGCGCACCAGATGCGCCTCCCAGACCTTCTCGGCCAGGGTGCGGCCCCTGGCGGCCGCGGACCCTGCGGCATTGGCTGCCATCGGTTTTCTCTCCTTCGGCTTCGCCGGCCCCGCCGTTGGGGTTGTCCCGGCGATGGGCGATAGGCACAGTCGCACCGGTTGCTCGGCGGATCGACGCCCAAATCTCCGGCGCTGCGCTCGTCGAACTCGGTCGGTGGTACGAGCCTGGCACCGTCTCAATGGCCATCGCATTTGTGTCTCGTGATTTGAGATGGCAATATCGTTCCATGGACACAGCCCGCTCCGTGGACAGCCTCCGCACCGTGGATCCGGCCCGCGCCCTGGATCCGCTTGCCAGAGCAGCAGAATCGGGCCGCACCGGGGATCCCGGCCGCACCGCGGACCCATACGGCCGACCGGCGGACAGCCTGCGCTCGACGGAGGCTGCCCGTTCGCTCGACTCCGGTTCCAGCGGGGTCGGAGTGCTGGACAAGGCGGCCGCCGTGCTCTCCGCGCTGGAGGCAGGCCCGGCCACCCTCGCCGCACTGGTTTCCGCGACCGGCTTGGCCCGGCCGACCGCGCACCGGCTCGCCGTGGCGCTTGAGCACCACCGACTGGTCTCGCGGGACATGCAGGGCCGTTTCATCCTCGGCCCGCGACTTTCCGAGCTGGCAGTCGCGGCGGGCGAGGACCGGCTGCTCGCGGCGGCCGGGCCGGTGCTGACGCATCTGCGCGACATCACCGGTGAGTCGGCGCAGCTGTACCGGCGCCAGGGCGACATGCGTGTGTGCGTGGCGGCGGCCGAGCGGCTTTCCGGGCTACGCGACACGGTCCCGGTCGGCACGGCGCTGCCCATGGCCGCGGGATCTGGCGCACAGGTGTTGCTCGCTTGGGAGGAACCCGACCGCATGCACCGCGGCCTCCAGGGCGCGCGCTACACAGCGACGACGCTGGCGGGCGTGCGCAGGCGCGGCTGGGCGCAGTCGGTGGCCGAGCGCGAGATGGGTGTCGCCTCGGTTTCAGCGCCGGTGCGCGGACCGAACAACCGGGTCATCGCGGCGGTTTCCGTCTCCGGACCGATCGAGCGGCTGACTCGTCAGCCCGGCAAGTTGCACGGTGAGGCCGTGGTCGAGGCGGCGGCGCGGCTGTCCGAGGCGGTCAAGCGCGGCTCCTGACCGCGACGGCCTTGCGCGAATTCGGGTGGCGCGATCCGGACGGGCTTCCGCGTCCTTACACCACGCCTTGGCCGGCCACAGCGGAATTCGAGCATGCCGATGGCCCTCGAACTGCTGTGGCCGGACGGCGCTGATCACCCGCGCCTCCATAATTCCCGTGCACGGCGGCGCGATCGCGTCCTGAGCGGTACGCGCGTGCCCTAAGTGAAGCTCAACGAGGCGTTATCGGCGCGGCGCTCTAGACCTCTGCGCGGCGAACAGCGGGCATGATGCGCAGGTAGATCGCGAAATCGGCGCGCAGATTGACGGGAAAAGCCCGCGCCGAACTCTTGACCTCTGAATTGGTCTAGTCCACTGTATTAATCCCCGGATCACGCGCGGCGGCATCTCTCCCCTGCCCGCGCGCCCGGCCGATTGACGCTCGGACCGCCACGCGGTTCGGACCGGACGGCGCCCCGGTCCGCCTCGCTCCC
>NZ_DATNGK010000271.1:0-21898 GCF_035605935.1 Actinocrinis sp.
AAGCCGATAGCTACACCCGAGAAGCGCCGTTCCGGGGCCGGAACGGCGCTTTCTCAGTGTTCGAAGCCGTCCCTAGGCTCGTCGCGACAAGGAGGAGGGAGGCATCATGGTTGTCATGACCGCGGAAAGATTCGATCTGCCTAACGATGGAACGATTACGGCCAGACCGGAAAACACAGTTTCGTCGCCGACGGCGTGGCGTTCAAGCTCGGCCACAAACCCGACCTGAACATCGGTACTCGCGCCGCCGCGGACGTTTGGGCAGTCATCGAGGCAGTCTCGAACGTAAGCGAAGAGCGTGATGCCGCCGAAAAGTTTGGCGCTTATGCCGAGCCTGGCATTCCGAACTACTGGATCATCCGGCGGGACACGGTTGAGGACGATGGAGTCATCAGCATGCATGAGCTCGTTGGCGGTGCGTACAAGATCACGGGCACGCGGCTCGTCTCGCAGCTGGCGGAATCGGCCGACGACGCGCGGTAGTCTGCGCGCGGTCACCGTCCCGCTCGGTCCTCCCGTACCCCCGTTCGCGTGGTTCGGTCGGCCGCTGCCGACCGACCGGACCCCGTGTGGTGGTGCTCCCCGTGCACCCCGGCCCCGGGTGCCAGCTCCGGTAGTGCGGTGCCGCTAGCGCTGGGCGGGGATCAGCTCGCTGCCGGGAAGTAGCGCGCCGAGATCGTCGAACACGATCACCCCGTTGCACAGCAGCGACCAGCCCTGCTCCGGGTGCGACGCGACGACGTGGGCGCGGTAGCGGTCCGCGGCGTCGGACGGTGGGCAGGCGGGCTGGTGGAGACAGTGCTCTGAAAGTGCGGCAGCGCTCGTGGCTGCGGTTCCCGTGACGGCGCGCGGTGCGAGCGCTTGCGATCGAGCGGCGCCGGATGTGGTAGCAGGCATTGGGTGTCCCTCCCTCGGGACGAGTTGTTCGCCTCTACCGCCTTAGTGTCCGCTCGCACCGGGTCCTATGGCGGGTTTCGGCTCGCAGTCCGCCCTTCCGCGCAGACGAACTACCCGAACGGGCGGGGTCGTCTGGCCCGAATGGGCTAGACCACTTTCTGTTCTCAACGCCCCCAGTAGACGCCGAATCCCCGGCAACATCAAGAGTCCCGAGCGACCGCTCGGCGATCCACCGCGATCACCGGGCGCAGCGCCCGCGCCAGTGCCCCGACCGGGTGAAACTTGCGCGACAGGCAGCCGCCGCGCGGCCACGCACGGTCGCCACGCGGGGAGTTGTGAGGCTCCGGCGCGCTCCTGGTTCCGGTACGCAGCCGGCCGGTCGCGGCGGGTGAAAGTTACCGCGCCGCGACCGGCCGCACGCCGGGCCGCTGCTTGCTTCTCGTGGTTCTGTGGTTTCTCGCGGCGCTACCGGCGGTCGCGGCCCGGGTCTTCCGCCTCGATCGCGATCGGCTCGGCGCGCTCGTCCTGCGGCGCACCGATGCCGCGTTTGACCGAGTCCAGGATCGTCAGGCCCTGACTGACCAGCCCGGCGGCGATCTCCCCGAGTCCGTCCGCGCCGTTGAGCACGTTGACGTTCGCGCCGGCCAGGCCGCGCGCGGCCTCCTTGACGATCTGCGGCAGCTGATCGATCAGCATCCGGTCCAGCGCCACCCGGTTGTTGGAGTTGGCGGCCTCGGCCAGGATCCGGGTGCGCTCCGCTTCCGCGATCGCCAGCAGCCTGATGCGCTCAGCCTCGGCTTCCGCCGGCCTGACGACCTCGGCCACCAGTTGCTGCTGGCGCAGTTCGGCCGCGCGCTGGGCCAGTTCGGTCTGCGCGGTGAGCACCTCGCGCTGGGCACTGGCCTGGGCCAGCGGCCCGGCCTGCGCCGCCTCGGCCTGCGCCCGGTCGATCTCCGCCTTGTACTCGGCCTGCACCACCGCGGTGTGCCGGGCGTACTCGGCCTGCAGGCGCTGCGCCTCCTGCTGTGCCTCGGCGGCCGTCTGAACCGCCTGCGCTTGGGCGATCTGCGCCTGGCGCTGGATCGCCGCTTTGTGCGGGGCGCTCATCGCGTCGATGTATCCGCTGCCCATGTCGTCGATCGACTGGATCTGCAGGGAGTCCACGGTCAGCCCGATCCTGGCCATCTCGATCTTCGAGGTGTCCAGCACCTCGCTGGCCAGCTTCTGGCGCTCGGTGACGATCTCCTCGACCGTCATCGACCCGATGATCGAACGCAGGTGCCCGGCGAAAATCCGCCCGGTGAGCACCGACATCTGGTTCTGGTCGGACAGGAAACGCTGCCCGGCGTTGACGATGCTCTCCGAGTCGTTGCCCACCTTGAACGCGATCACCGCGCGCACCGTCAGCGAGATGCCCTGCCGGGTCACGCAGGTCTCGGCGACTTCGGCCTCGCACATCGCCAGCGTCAGGAACCGCACCTTGCGGAAGACCGGCGGAACGAACTTGCCGTGCCCCGTGACCACCCGGAACGGTGCGCCACCCTGCCCCCGTCGCCCCCCGGAGATCAGCATCGCCTGGTCGGGGGCGGGCACCTTGTACCCGAACATCGCATACTCCTTAGTCGCCGGCCATGCCGGCCTCCGGACCAAGCGGGTCCTCCCACTCGGCCACTTCCACCGTCCGCGAACCGCGCGACTCGACCACCAGCACCGTCGCGCCTCGCGGCAAAGGCGTCTCAGACCAGGCCAGATAGGTCTCCGAGCCGCCGCGAATCTTGACCAGAACCTCACCCGGACCGGCCGGGCCGCGGGTGCCGATCACGAGCACACCCACACAGCCGATCGCCGACTCGTCCCGCACCGCCCTCGCCCCCTCGTCCGCGCGCCGAATCGACCTGGTGCCGTCACAGTACTCCCGCACGCAACGCTGCGCGTGCACGCCACTACCGCACCGCGCGAACCCGCCGCTGCCTGCGCATGCGCGCCCGTATGGAGACCCCGTGCGGCGGGTACGTGAGCTACACAGCGTCAGCCGTACCGCCTGGCCGCCGCGCACACCCCGGCGTCGTTCGCGGGGCCGGCGCCGCGGCCGGGCTCGGCAGGAAGGAGAGCCGGGTTGGGCGAGCGCGTCACCGTGGCGGACCTGGGGTTCGACGGGACGGACCGGGCCAGGTTCCGCAGCAGGCTGGGCTCCTGCCAGCAGGTGCTCGAGCGGATGCTGGCCGAGGACCGCTTCGAGAAGGGCCGCAAGCTGTGCGGCGTCGAACTCGAGCTGGTGCTCATCGACGGCCACGGCGACCCGGCGATGGTCAACACCGCGGTGCTCGATCAGATCGCCTCGCCCGACTTCCAGACCGAACTGGGCCTGTTCAACCTCGAGGTGAACATCGCCCCGCACAAGCTGAACGCCTCGGTGTTCTCCGAGCTGGCCGAGGAGCTGCGCACCGCGCTGCTCTACGCCGACCGGGTCGCGGCCGGCTGCGGAGCCCACGTGGCGATGATCGGGATCCTGCCGACCCTGGACGCGGCGCACATGGTGCGCGAGAACTTCTCCGCCGACGACCGGTATGTGCTGCTCAACGACCAGCTCGCCTCGGTGCGCGGGGAGGACTTCCACCTGCGCATCGACGGCCCGGAGCCGCTGGACATCACCTTCTCCAACATCCTGCCGGAGGCCGCGTGCACCTCGGTGCAGTTCCACCTGCAGGTCACCCCGGAGGGCTTCGCCCCGGCGTGGAACGCGGCGCAGGCGATCGCCGGGGTGCAGGTCGCGCTCGGGGCCAACTCCCCGTTCCTGTTCGGCCGGCGGCTGTGGCACGAGACGCGCATCGCGCTGTTCGAGCAGGCCACCGATTCGCGGCCGCTGGAGCTTGCGGCGCAGGGAGTGCGGCCGCGGGTGTGGTTCGGCGAGCGGTGGATCCAGGACCCCGCGGAGCTGTTCCGGGAGAACCTGCGGTACTTCACCGCGCTGCTGCCGCGCGTGGACCCCGAGGACCCGGAGCAGTCCCTGACGGCCGGGCGGGTCCCGCACCTGCCGGAGCTGCGGCTGCACAACGGCACGGTGTACCGGTGGAACCGGCCGGTGTACGACGTGGCGCGCGGCAAGCCGCACCTGCGGGTGGAGAACCGGGTGCTGCCGGCCGGCCCGAGCGTGCTGGACGTGCTGGCGAACGCCGCGTTCTACTACGGGCTGGTGCGCGCCCTGAGCGAGGCCGAGCAACCGGTGTGGCGGCGCCTGTCGTTCGCGGCGGCGCGCAACAACCTGCACGCGGCGGCGCGTGACGGCATCGGCGCGCGGCTGCACTGGCCGGGGCGCGGGCAGGTCCAGGCCGCGGGCCTGGTGCTCGACGAGCTGTTGCCGCTCGCGGCGGCGGGCCTGGATCGCTGGCGCATCGACCCGCGCGAGCGGGACCTGTACCTGGGCATCATCGAGGCGCGGGCGCGCACCCGGCGCAACGGCGCGATCTGGCAGATGGAGCAGGTCGAGCACCTGGAACGCAAGCGGGGGCTAAGCCGCGCCGCCGCATTGGCGGCGATGGTGCCGCGTTACGCGGAGCTGGCGCGCGCGGGGGATCCGGTGCATACCTGGCCGGTGGGGTAGGCAAGCGGTGAACGACGGCAGAGGACGGCTGGCACGCCGTGTCGGCCGAATGAGCGGATAGGCGTGATCATCGGCGGGTAGCGCGCGGTGGTCGGCGGCGGCGCTTGGCGTGAACTGATCGGTGGGCGGGGGCGTGCACTCGGGTGGGGCGGGTGTATGTCGGTGTGCTCAGGTGCGCGTGGCAGACTGCGCCCGGGAACCGACCACGCCGCAGGAGGCACGCACGATGGCCGCGCTCGAGAACGCCATGCCTGCGCCCGAGGACGGCCGGCCGCGCCAGCCGGAGGTACCGCCACGCGGCGGCGACGACGTCTCGCACTCCCCGCAACCGCGATCCGGCTTTTCGCTAGACGAGGGGCTGACGCCAGGCGGTGAGCGAACGCAGCCCAGCCCTGGGTCGCGCTGGCCGGTGCTCTACACCCGCAGGCTGATCATGTTCGAGGTCGGCGCGGTGCTCGCGGTCTCCCTCGGGCGCTCCGCGGTCTCGGCGTTCATCGACCTGATGGGTTCGCTCACCGCTCGCAAGGCTCTTAGTGCCCAGCACGCCACGCTCAACGCCTCGGCGGCGCCCGGGCGTCCCTGGCTGGACCTGTCCTTCCAGCTCTACGGGATCGCGTTCGGTCTCGCGCCGGTCCTGCTGGTCGCCTACCTGCTCTCGCGCGAGGGCGCGTCGCTGCGCACGCTGGGCGCGGATCGCACCCGGCCGTGGTGGGATCTGGGGCGCGGCGCGGCGGTCGCGGCGGTGATCGGCGGCAGCGGGCTCGGCCTGTACCTGGCCGCGCACGCCGCGGGAGCCGCGCTGACCGTGGTGCCCACGACCCTGCCGCCGGTGTGGTGGCGCATCCCGGTGCTGATCGCCTCGGCATTCCAGAACGCGGCGCTGGAGGAGGTGGTCGTCCTGGGCTACCTGCTGCGCCGCTTCAAACAAGCCGGGTTGACCGACTCGGGCTCGGACGTGCTCAGCGCCCTGATCCGCGGCTCGTACCACCTCTACCAGGGGTTCGGCGGGTTCATCGGCAACCTGGTGATGGGGCTGATCTTCGCGCGGCTCTACCGGCGCTGGGGCCGGGTGATGCCGCTGCTGGTGGCGCACGGGCTGATCGACACCGTGGCGTTCGTCGGGTATGTGCTGCTGGCGCCGCATGTCAGCTGGCTGCCGCACTGACCGGGCGGCCGCGAGGGCGGCGGGTGTGCGCGGCGATCTGTGCCGTAGGGCGCCGGGCCGTCCGGTCGGGAACGGCCCGGCGCTGTGGCGTGGGGACTTTGCGGGGGAGAGGGGCCCGGCGCCTTACGCGGCGACGGGCTCGCGATCAGGTTCGGGCCACGCGCCGGATTGCGGCGCGAGCGCGTCGCGGCCCGCCGCGACGCCATGGCGTTCCAGACGCGCGATCAGCCTCGTCTTCGCGCCCTGCCACTCCTCGGACAGGATCGAGAAGAGCGCGGAGTCGCGCACGCCGCCCTCGGCCGCCGGGAAGTGCGCGCGGCGCACTCCCTCGAAGGTGGCGCCGAGCGCGAGGATCGCGGCGCGGGAACGCTCGTTGCGGGTATCGGCCTTGAATGAGACCCGCTGCACCCGCCAGTGCTCGAAGGCGTGCGTGAGCATCAGCAGTTTCGCCTCGACGTTGATCCCGGTGCGCTGCGCGGACGGGGTCAGCCAGGTCGAGCCGATCTCGGCCGCGTCCGGGACCCCGCAGGGATCAACGTGCCCGTGCCGGGGCGGCCAGACCCCGGCGTTCCAGTACTCGAGCTCCCGGAAGCGGGTGGTGCCCACCACCCGGCCGGTGCGCAGCTCGACCGTGGCGAAGGGGACCGCGACGTGCGCGCGAAGGTCATCGCCCGCCACGTCGAGATAGCGGCGCACGGCCGCCCGGTCCTTGGGTACATAGGTGTACCCGAACGACGCGCGATCCTCGGTGGCCGCCGCGAGCAGCGGTTCGAGGTGGTCCTCGCGCATCGGTTCCAGCCGCACGAGGCGGCCGGTCAGCGTGAAAGGTGCTGGCATGGCGCACATCATGCACGGCTCGGGCCCTCGTGGGGAGTGACACGACGATCCGACGCTCAAGCGACCTCTTGCGGGGCCCCGGCGGCAGTGCCTACGCCAGCCGGCGGCCGCGAAAGCGCAGCTCAGCGCGCCGGGTCAAGTTCACCGGTAACACTGTTCATGATATGAAGTATTGTGGGCCGGGTAGCCGGCCGCGCCGCAGTCCCGCGACCCGGGGCCAGCGGTGCGCCACCTAACGTCACACCGCGTCCACCACGACGAAGGGCACCCACGATGACGACCACCGCCCGCGAGTTCCACCTGGCCTCCCGCCCGCAGGGCACCCCGGGGCCCGAGCACTTCCGCCTGGTTCAGCGGGAGCTGCCCGACCCGCAGCCCGGGCAGGTGCTGGTGCGCAACGAGGTGCTCTCCGTCGACCCGTACATGCGCGGGCGGATGAACGACGTGAAGTCCTACGTGCCGCCGTTCGCGCTCGACGCTCCGCTTGAGGGCGGCGCGGTCGGCACCGTGATCGCCTCCGGCTCGGACGCGGTACCAGTCGGGGCGAGCGTGCTGCACATGGGCGGCTGGCGTGACTACGCCCTGATCCCCGCCAAGCACGCCACCGTGGTGGACACCAAGCTGGCCGCGGCCGCGCAGTACCTCGGCGCGCTGGGCACCACCGGCCTGACCGCCTGGGGCGGGCTGCTGTTCGCCGCCGAGTTCAAGGCGGGCGACACGGTGTTCGTCTCCGGCGCGGCCGGCGCGGTCGGCTCGCTGGTCGGGCAGATCGCCAGGCTCAAGGGCGCGGCGAGGGTGATCGGGTCGGCCGGCGGGCCGCAGAAGGCACGCGCGCTGACCGAGCGGTTCGGCTACGACGCGGCGATCGACTACCGCGCGGGCGACGTGCGCGGGCAGCTGGCGGCGGCCGCGCCGGACGGCATCGACGTGTACTTCGACAACGTCGGCGGCGAACACCTGGAGGCGGCGATCGGCGCGGCCCGGCTGCACGCACGCATCGCGATGTGCGGCGCGATCGCCCAGTACAACAGCGCCGAGCCCACGCCCGCGCCGCGCAACCTGGCCCTGGCGATCGGCAAGCGGCTGACCCTGCGCGGGTTCATCGTGATGGACTACCAGCCGCGTTTCGCCGAGTTCGCCGCCGAGATGGCCCCATGGCTGGCCTCCGGGCAGATCGAGGCGGCCGAGACCGTGGTCGACGGGCTGGAGAAGACCCCCGACGCGTTCCTGAGCCTGTTCACCGGCGGGAACACCGGAAAGATGCTGATCAAGCTGTAGCAGGGCGCGAGGATCCCAGATACGCCCGGCGCCGCGCGGCGCTTCGCACGCCGCGAAGCGCCGGCGCCGCTGGTGCGCTGCCGCTTTGCCTTCGGCTCTCGCCGGTGAGGTGTTACTGCGGGATCGGGTCGCCTGGCAGCAGCGAGCCGATCCACCCGTCCAGCCGCTCGCCGCGCTGCACCCACCGCGAGCGCAGCTTGCCCTCGACGGTGAAGCCCGCCTTGACCGCGACCGCGCGCGAGCCCTCGTTGCCGTCGAACGCGATCCACTCGATGCGCTGCAGGCCCAGCTGCGCGAACCCCCAGCGGCAGATCGCGCGCACCGCCTCGAGCGTGTAGCCCTGCCGGCGTGCCTCGGGCGCGGTCCAGTAGCCGACCTCCGCCATCGCCCCGTTCTTCGCCTGCGGGCCGCTGATCCCGTGCAGGCCGATCATGCCCAGCAGCTGCCCGCTGGTGGCGTGGTAGAACCCGAAGACCGCGTTGCTGCCCTCCTTCGCCCACCCCGGCACCGACTTCTCCACGAAGTCGCGGGCGTGCTCGTACTCATACGGGGACGGCACCGCGGTATACCGCTGGATCGCCGGGTCCTGGCAGATGCGGTAGATCGCGTCGATGTCCGCGGACGTCGGCGCGGTGAGCACCAGGCGCCCGGTGGTGATCATGGTGCCGGTCAGATCGCGGCCGGAGCCCGGCGCCTGGCTGTCCGCCGCCTGCGCGTGGGGCTCGGCGCCAGGGGCCGTTTCCGGGCTTTCGGGCATGTTTGCGGTGGTTTGCTGCACGGTGGTCTCCTTTACTACGCGCGACGCTACCGGCCGCCCGCGCGGGGCGGCCACCTAATTGCCGGCCCCGCCTCGCGCTCTTGACAGGGCAGCGGCCCGCGGCGGAGCATGAACCCGACACAAAACATGAGCACGTGTTCATATTCCGCGCCGGGCGCGGACCGAGCGGGAAACCGAGGTGCCCCGATGCTGCTGGCCGAAGAACGCGAAGCCCTGGCCGCCGCCGGCCGCCGCCTGGCCGAGCGCGGCCTGGTCATCGGCACCAGCGGCAACCTCTCCGCGCGGCGCGATGACCTGGTCGCGGTGACCCCGACCGGCGCGGTGATCTCTGAGCTGAGCGCGGCCGAGATGACCGTGATCAGCCTGGCCGACGGCGCGATCGTCGAGGGCGATCTGGAACCGACCAGCGAGGTGCCGATGCACCTGGCGGTCTACCGCGCCACCTCCACCTGCGCCATCGCCCACACCCATGCGGTGACCAGCACGGCGATCGGCCTTGTGTGCGACGAGATCCCGCTGATCCACTACACGATGCTCTCCCTCGGCGGCGCGTTGCGCGTGGCCCCCTACGCCACCTACGGCACCGAGGAGCTGGCGCAGCACGTGGTGGCCGCGCTGCAGTACAAGCAGGCCGCGCTCATGCGCAACCACGGCTCGATCGCGATCGGCGGCACGGTGACGCGCTCCGTGGACCACCTGGAACTGGCCGAATGGTGCGCCGAGACCTACGCGCGCGCCCTGACGCTGTCCGCGGCGCTGCCGGGCAACGCCGACGGCGAGAAGACGGCTCCGCGGGTGCTCACGCAGAAGGAGCAGGAGGACGTGATCAACGTCGCCCTCGCCTCCGGCTACGGCAGCACGAAGAAGATCTCTCAGTAAAACCACAGCTCAGAGCTTGTACTAGTGCAAGACAATTTTGTTCTACTACGGAAATCCGGACCGGGGAAAGGCGGCGTGATGAGCAGCAGCACGCAGACGGCGCGCACCGCGGAGGGCAGTGGCGACGCCCGGCCCGCGGACACCAGCACCAGCGTTGCCGGAACGGGCACGGGGACGAGCGGCTACGCGATCTCGCAGTACCCCGACGTCCCGGCGATCGAGGCGCGGCTGCACCACCTCGTGCACTCCCCGCTGCGCGCCCTGCCGCCCGAGGCCCTGGCCCGCTACGAGGCCTGGTACGAGCAGCACGCCACCGCCTCCAAGGCGCTGGCCGCCGAAGCCGAGCAGTACATCCCCGGCGGCGTGCAGCACAACCTCGCGCTCAACGACCCCTGGCCGCTGGCGGTCACCGCCGCCGAGGGCGCCTACCTGACCGACCTGGACGGCAACAGCTACATCGACTTCCTGCAGGCCGGCGGCCCGACCGTGCTGGGCTCCAACTACGCCCCGGTGCGCGAGAAGGTCCTGGAACTGCTGGCCTCCTGCGGCCCGGTCACCGGCCTGCTGCACGAGTACGAGGTCAAGCTCGCCAAGCTCATCCACGACTTCATGCCCGCCGTGCAGCGCTTCCGGATGCTCGGCTCCGGCACCGAGGGCGTGATGGCCGCCGTGCGCGCCGCCCGCGCGTACACCGGCAAGAACCACATCATCAAGATCGGCGGCGCGTACCACGGCTGGAGCGACCAGGTCGTCTACGGCCTGCGCATCCCCGGCACCGGCTCCCTGGAAGCCACCGGCATCCCCAAGGGCGCCCTCGAACTGACCCACGAACTGCCCCCCGGCGACACCACGGCGCTCGCCGGCCTGCTCGCGCAACTGGAGGCGGACGGCGGCACCGCCGCGGTCATCGTCGAACCGGTCGGCCCGGAGTCCGGCACCTACCCGGCGGCCCGCGGCTACAACGCCCAGGTGCGTGAGCTGTGCGACCGGCACGGCGCGCTGCTGGTCTTCGACGAGGTCGTCACCGGCTTTCGGCTCGGCATGGGCGGCGCGCAAGGCTACTTCGAGGTGACCCCGGACCTGACCGTCTTCGGCAAGTGCGTCGCCGGCGGTTACCCGGCCGCGGGCGGAGTCGGCGGCAAGCAGGAGGTCATGGACGTGTTCGCCGGCGGCCTGACCGCCGCGGGACAGCGCGCGTTCGTCGGCGGCACCCTCTCCGCCAATCCGCTCTCCTGCGCGGCCGGCTACCACGCGCTGCTGGAGATGGACCGCACCGGCGCCCCCGCCAAGGCCGGGGCGGCCGGCGACCGGCTGCGCGCGGGCCTGGACGCGCTGATCGCGGCGCGCGAGCTGCCGTACGTGACCTACAACTTCGGCTCGATCGTGCACCTGCACACCTCCGGCGTGCTGCACCTGACCCTGGACAACCCCGACTTCTTCACCGAACTCGGGCCGCGCAAGGACATGCTCGGGCACATGTCCATGGCATATGCCGCCGAAGGCGTCATCACGCTGGCCGGCTCGCGCATCTACACCTCCATGGCGGACAGCGACGAGGTCCTCGACGCCGCGCTGGCCGCGTTCGACCGCGTCTTCGCGCAGGTCTGACCCGCGCCCGGCAGCAGAGACCGAGACACGCAACAGGAAGCGGGAGAAGCGATGGCCGCGCGTCTCGTACTCGGCGTGGACCTGGGCACCAGCGGGCCGAAGGTCGCGCTGGCCGACGCGCGCGGCCGGCTGCTCGGCCACGCCAAGGCCCCGGTGCCGCTGCGGCTGCTGCCGCACGGCGGCGCCGAACAGGACCCGCACGCCTGGTGGAGCGCGATCTGCGCCGCCGCCAAACAGGCCCTGGCCGACACCGCCGCGCAGCTGGGATACGACCCGGCCCCGCACGTGGCCGCGGTCTGCTTCTCCGCGCAGTGGGGCGGTACCGTCCCGGTCGACGCCGGCGGCAACCCCACCCACCCGGCGGTGATCTGGATGGACGCGCGCGGCGCCGCCTACAGCCGCGCCGCGGCCGGGGGAGCCCCGACCGTGCCCGGCACCGGGTACAACGCGCGCAAACTGCGCTCCTGGCTGGTCAAGACCGGCGGCGCCCCCACCCTGACCGGCAAGGACCCGGTCGGCCAGGCCCTGTTCCTCAAGCGCGAGCGCCCCGAGGCCTACGCCGCGGCCGCGTACCTGCTGGACGTGCCCGAATACCTCACCCTGCGCGCCACCGGACGCGCCGCCGCCGCGCACGACACCGCGGTGCTGCGCTGGTGCACCGACAACCGCACCCCCGGCGCCGTGCACTGGGATCCCGCGCTCACGCGCCAATGCGGGCTGGACCCGGACAAGCTGCCCGACCTGGTCGCACCCGCATCCATCGTCGGGCCGCTGACCGCGCAGGCCGCCACCGACCTGGGCCTGAGCACCAGCGCGCTCGTCGTGGCCGGCACCGGGGACACCACCGCCGCCGCGATCGGCGCCGGAGCGGTACGCGACTACGACGCGCACCTGTACGTGGGCACCTCGGCGTGGCTTAGCTGCCACGTGCCCTACAAGAAGACCGACCTGCGCACCTCCATCGCCTCGCTGCCGGCCGCGGTACCCGGCCGCTACTGGGTCGCCACCATCCAGGACGTGGCCGGCAAGGCGATCGACTGGCTGATCGACAACGTCCTGCACGAAACCCGGCCCGAAGCCGCGCTCGACCAGCTCAACGCCCTAGCCGAGGCCTCACCGCCGGGCGCGCGCGGCGTGCTGTTCACCCCCTGGCTCAACGGCGAGCGCACCCCGGTGGACGACTCCTCGCTGCGCGGCGGCTGGTTCAACGCCTCCCTGACCACCGACCGCGCGGACCTGGCCCGCTCGGTGTTCGAAGGCATCGCGCACAACACCCGCTGGATGCTCGAAGCCGTCGAACGCTTCACCGGCCGCACCGGCCCGCAGGGACTCGGCGCGCTGCGGTTCATCGGCGGCGGCGCCAGCTCCCGGCTGTGGTGCCAGGCGATGGCCGACATCCTGGACCGCGATATCCACCAGGTCGCCCAGCCCGTGCTGGCCAACGTACGCGGCGCCGCGCTGCTCGCCCTGGTCGCGCTCGGCGAGCTGACCTGGGATCAGATCCCCGACCTGGTGCAGATCGAACGCACCTACACCCCCGACCCGGCCACCCGCGCCGTCTACGACAAGGCCTACGCAGCGTTCCGCGACGTGCACAAACGCAACCGGCGCCTCTACGCCAAGCTCAACCCCGCGCACTAGCCGAGCCGCGGGCCGCCGCAGCCGACCGCGCGTCACGTCGATGTGCCTGACGAGACGTCAGGGCGCGGCTGGTCAGGACTCGCCGAGTCGGCTGGTCAGCCGCGCCAGATACAGCCGCAGCAGCTCCTTGAGGTCCTCAAGCACCTGCTCGTCGCCGTCCGGGGCCTGGCGGAACGCGAACTGCAGCAGCGCGTCCGCCACCACCACCGCGATCCGCGCGGCGCGCGCCAGATCCGCGCTGTCAGCCAGGGCCGCCTGCCGCACCAGGATCCGGCGCACCCCCTCCGCGATCGCCGCGTTGTTCGCCTCGTCCGCCCGCGCCAGCTCGGGGGAGACATGCCGCCCCGACCACAGCGCCACATAGCCCGGATTGGCCCGGTACAGCCCCGTGAACGCGTCGATCAGCGTGCCGACCGGGTCCTTCCACTGCTCGGCCCGCGACGCGGCCACCAGCTGCTCTATCGCCGCGTCGAACTGCCCGATGTACGTGCCCGCCAGCGCGTCGACCACCGCGGCCTTGTCCGGGAAGAACTGGTAGATCGACCCGACCGGCACCCCGGCGACCTGCGCGATGCGCCGCACCGTCAGCGCCTCGAACCCCTCGGCGGACAGGATCGAGTCGGCGGCCTCCAGGATGTGGCGCACCCGCGTGCGCGAGCGCTGCTGGCGCGGCTGGCGCCGCATCCGCGCACCCTGCGCCGCGCCGCCCTCCGGCTCCGACTCCCGCATCACGCGCCCTTCCCGTCCCGATCCGCCGCCCACGTCGTCCATCGGGCCCCGCCGCTGTCGTGGGCCGGGCCGGTTCGCCGCGCGGCGCACCGCTCGACGATACTGTCTGGAACCGCCCGCGAACGCGAACGCGAAGGCGGCCGAGCCAGAAAGGCGAGCAGCGAACCATGGCCACCCCGACCGAGGCGCCGCGCGCCGTGCGCGTGCAGGGCCAACTCCTCGAGTCCTACCCCCGCCGCGCCCCCGAGGCCGACCGCGGCCGGGTGCTGCGCGTCACCGTCGCCGGCGAGGAGATCCTGCACCGCCCGCTCAAGCCGGTCACCGAGGAGCACTACGGCAGCGCGCAGCTGGCCACCCTCATCGACGACATGTTCGCCACCCTCTACGTCGCCGAAGGCGTCGGGCTCGCGGCCAACCAGGTCGACGTCGACCTGCGCGTGTTCATCTACGACTGCCCCGACGACCAGGGCGTGCGGCACGTGGGCCACCTGTGCAACCCGGTGATCGACGACCTGCCGCCCGACGAGCGCGTCCTGGACGAGGACGAGGAGGGCTGCCTGTCCGTGCCCGGCCCCTACAAGACGCTCGCCCGCCCGCACCGCGCCGTGGCCCGCGGCTTCGACATGCACGGCAACCCGCTGGTGATCGAGGGCACCGGGTTCTTCGCCCGCTGCCTGCAGCACGAGACCGACCACCTGAGCGGCTACCTGTACATCGACCGGCTCTCCAAGCGCGACCGCAAGGACGCCCTCAAGCAGATGGAGGCGCTGCGCGAAGAGGTCTTCGCCCGCCGCGCCGCCAAAGCCGAGGCGCTGCGCGGCTAAGCCCCCAGCCCGCTGTCGCTCTGTCGCCTCCGGGACCGGGACGTACCGTGGCCCCGGACCCCTGCGCCCGAATGCAGGGGTCCGGGGCCACGGCGTTCATGCCCCGTGCCGTCACGCGCGTTAGACCGTGGTGAACCGGTAGCCGTCGTTGAGCAGCTGCGGCAGCACGATCTTGAGCGCCGCGACCGTCTGGGAACGGTCCCCGCCGCCGTCGTGCTCCAGGATGATCGAACTGGTGCGGGTGTTCTTCATGATCCGCTGCACGATGGTGTTCACCCCGGGTCGCGACCAGTCCCGCGGGTCCACCGACCAGTCCAGCGGCCGCAGGTTCGCCTGCGCGCACGCCATGAACACCGTGTGCGACCACGCCCCGTACGGCGCCCGGAAGATCGTGGGATGGATGCCGACCGCGCCCAGCGCGTCGTTGGCCCGGGAGATCTGCGAACGCACGCCCGAGAGCGAGAGCTTGGACTGGTCCGCGTGGTTCCAGGTGTGGTTCACGATCGTGTGCCCCGCCGCCACCACCTCGCTCACCAGCGAACGGTTCGCCGCGATCTGCTCGCCGATCATGCAGAAGGTCGCCTTGATCTGGTACTGGTCCAGCAGCGCCAGCACCTGCGGGGTGTACTGCGAGCTAGGCCCGTCATCCAAGGTCAGCGCGATCACCTTCGGCCCGGCGTGCACGTAGTACTCCGGCTGCGACTGCACCTGCCCCGGGTTCACCCCGCTGCCCGGATTGTTCACATCCGGCGGGGGAGAGGCGGAGGGCAGGCCCGCCGAGGAGGAAGACAGATCCGTCGGCGTCTTGGACACCACGGGACTGACCGGCGCGGCGGACGGCGAATTGGACGGGGACGGCGAAGGCGAGGCCGCGCGCGAGGAACCCGCGGAGGACAGCCGCGCCGCGGTCGCGATCCCGCACCCGCCCACCAGCGTCAGCCCGCCGGCCGCGAACAGCACCCGCCGCGAAAGCTTGCGCCGCGGCGGATGGCCGCCGCCGTCCCCGTACTGACCCGGCACGAAGCCGCCGGGACCGTAAGGACCCGCATCCGCACCCTGCTCATGCGGCGCCGGCGCGCCGTAAGGCGGCTGCCCAGGCCCGTCAGGTCCCGTGCGCTGCGCGATGATCCCGCGCGCCACCGCCGCGTGCAGCGGCAGCGTTTCGTCCAGCGCCCCGTCCTGCGCTGCGTCTTGCGACCCGTCGAGCGCAACCGTGCGCTCCAGGTCCTCGTTCCGCGCCGCGCCCTGCCCGAGGCCGCGCGCCCGCCGTTCCCACGAACTGTGATCCACGTCCGGTATAGACGAGAGGTCTAGTCATCCGGTTGTGCTTTCTTCAGACAAATTTCAGAGACGCCGCCGCGGCACCCTGCGCAGTGGAAGCAATGCAGAGCGCACACGGCGCGCGAGCACGCCATACGCGCCCCCCGCGTCCCCTCCGTCGCCCGATCGTGTAATACCCGCATACCTGACGGGGCCTCAGCATGGGCTGTGCGGAGCGATCCCAGAGTTCTACGACACCGATCGCGCCCGCCACCGCACCGGACCGCCGTCACCCGCCGCACCAACGCAGCAGACGGCCGGATCCGACGACGACACACCGGAGGGGAAAAGCACCCGATGTCCACCGACGCCGCAGCCGCGGCCCCCGCGCAGGACGAGACCCGCCAGCAGCAGTCCCTGGCCACCGCGGCCGCACGCAACCTGGCCACCACCACCAAAACCCCGCCGCAGATGCAGGGCATCACCTCCCGCTGGCTGCTGCGCATGCTCCCGTGGGTCCAGGTCTCCGGCGGCACCTACCGGGTCAACCGCCGCCTGACCTACGCCGCCGGAGGCGGCCGCGTCAGCTTCGCCAAGACCGGCGAACAGGTGCGCGTCATCCCCCCGACCCTCGCCGAACTGCCCGCGCTTCGCGCCGCCGCCGACGACGCCGACGCCCTGACCCTGCTGGCCGACCGCTTCACCCGCCGCGACTACCAGCCCGGCGAAACCCTGGCCGCCTTCGGCGAACCGGTCACCGAGATCCTGCTGATCGCCCACGGCAAGGTCAACGCGGTCGGCGCCGGCAAATACGGCGACGACACGGTCCTGGCGGTCTTCGCCGACGGCGACCACCTCGGCGACCAAGCCCTGGCCGACTCCGACAGCCTCTGGGAGTACACCGCCCGCGCCACCACCCCGGTCACCGCCCTGAGCCTGCGCGCCGCCGACTTCGCCGCCCTGGCCGGCCAGCACCCCGCGCTGCACGACGCGATCGCCCGCCACCAGGCCGACGCCGGCCAGTCCCAGGACCGCCACGGCCAGGCCGCCATCGACCTGTCCGCAGGCCACGAAGGCGAGATCGAACTGCCCGGCACCTTCGTCGACTACGAACTCGAACCGCGCGAATACGACCTGTCGGTCGCCCAGACCGTCCTGCAGGTGCACAGCCGCGTCGCCGACCTCTACAACCAGCCGATGAACCAGATCGAGCAGCAGCTCAAACTCACCGTCCAGGCGCTGCGCGAACGCCAGGAACACGAAATGATCAACAACCCGGACTTCGGGCTGCTGCACAACGCCGACTACGACCAGCGCATCCAGACCCACGCCGGCCCGCCCACCCCCGACGATCTGGACGAACTGCTCTCGCGCCGCCGCGACTCGAAGTTCTTCCTCGCCCACCCCCGCGCCATCGCCGCCTTCGGCCGCGAATGCAACCGCCGCGGCCTCTACCCCGAAAGCGTCGACGTCGCCGGCAACCGCGTGCCCTCCTGGCGCGGCGTGCCGATGTTCCCCTGCAACAAGATCCCGGTCAACGGCGGCCACACCTCCTCGATCCTCGTGCTGCGCACCGGCGAAGACAACCAGGGCGTCGTCGGCCTGCACCAGACCGGCATCCCCGACGAATACGAACCCGGACTCAACGTCCGCTTCATGGGCATCAACGAAAAAGCGATCATCTCCTACCTGGTCAGCGCCTACTACTCCGTCGCCGTCCTGGTACCCGACGCCCTGGGCGTGCTGGAGAACGTCGAGATCGCCCGTCCACGCGACTGACCCGCGACCAACCGATCAACCGACTGACTGACGGCGGCGCGCCCAGCCCCGCGCTTTCCGAACCGGGCGCGCCGCCTGCCCGTCCCGCCGCCGAAACCGGGAGACCTGACCGTTGCACGCTTCCACGCTCGACCCCCTGGACCACGACCCGTTCAACCAGGGCGCCGGCGGCCACGACGGCCCCGGCAAGCCCGGCACCGACACCTACACCGCGACCAACCCCGACACCGGCCACGAACCGGATCCAGACCGCCGCGCCGCCGCGCTCCTCGACCGAGCCCGCACCCTGGTCGAACCCGCCCTGCGCACCGCCGTATCCACCCTGCCCCCGGCCATGCGCCGCATCGCCGCCTACCACCTCGGCTGGCAACACCCCGACGGCACCCCCGCCCGCGCCGACAGCGGAAAAGCACTGCGCCCCGCGCTCGTCCTGGCCGCCACCACCGCGCTCGGCGCCCCACCGGCCACGGCCGTACCCGCAGCCGCCGCCGTCGAACTGATCCACAACTTCACCCTCCTGCACGACGACGTCATGGACCGCGACACCACCCGCCGCCACCGCCCCACCGCCTGGAGCGTCTTCGGCGCCGCCGACGCCATCCTCGCCGGAGACGCCCTGCACGCCCTCGCCCTGCGCCTGCTCGCCCACGACACCCACCCGGCCGCCACCGCAGCCACCGCGCGCCTGGCCGCATGCGTCATCGAACTGTGCGAAGGCCAGCACGAGGACTGCGCCTTCGAGACCCGCAGCCAGGTCACCCTCACCGAATGCCTCGCCATGGCCCAAGCCAAAACCGGGGCGCTGCTCGGCGCGGCCTGCGCCCTCGGCGCCCTCTACGCCAACGCCGCACCCGAGACGGCCGAGGCGATGGACGGCTTCGGCCGCGCCGTCGGCCTGGCCTTCCAACTCGCCGACGACCTGATCGGCATCTGGGGCGATCCCGCAGTCACCGGCAAACCCGCCGGCTGCGACCTGGCCACACGCAAGAAATCCCTGCCCGTAGTCGCCGCCCTCACCTCCGGCACCCCCGCCGCGAACGAACTGGCCGCGCTCTACCGCAGCCCGACGCCCATGACGGCGCACCAGGTACGCGCCGCCGCGGATGCCGTGGACCGCGCCGGCGGCCGCACCTGGGCACACCTGCAAGCCGCCGAGCACATGTCCGCCGCCATCGACCACCTCACCCGCGCCACCCCCGACCTGGACGGCGCCGAAGACCTGCTCACCCTCGCCGAACTGGCCACCCGCCGCGACCGCTAACCCCCGGCACCGACCCCGCCCGCGCTCGAGACCTCGCCCAAGTCCGCATCGAAATACCGTGACACCCCTGCGGCCTCGAACGGCCCGCGGTCCGTCACGATCCGC
The DNA here is from genome assembly GCF_035605935.1 of Actinocrinis sp. GTDB lineage: Bacteria > Actinomycetota > Actinomycetes > Streptomycetales > Catenulisporaceae > Actinocrinis. The sequence goes on from NZ_DATNGK010000271.1 coordinate 18,643, forward strand.
GTCACGAACTGCGGCGGCGTCACATCGAACGCCGGGTAGTACGCCTGCGCTACCAGCGGTGAGGCGGTGCGCACACCCTGCACCGAAAGCACCTGCGCGCCGTCACGCCGCTCGACCACCACGTCGCTCGCGGTGGGGGAGAGGGGGTCAGGGGCCTGAATCAACACGTAGAACGGGACGCCGAACGCGTGCGCCGCCACCGCCGCGCCGAGCGTGCCGACCTTGTTGAACACGTGCCCGTCCATGCTCACCCGATCCGCCGCCGTCACCAGCGCGTCCACCGGACCGAGCGCCGAGAACGGGCTGAGCACCGCCGCAGCCATCCCGTCCGTGATCAGCGTGACGTCCTGGCCAAGCTCCGCCAGCGTGTGCGCGGTCAGCCGCGCGCCCTGCAGATACGGGCGCGTCTCCGTGACCACATACCGCAGCCGCTTGCCCTGCGCGTGCACCGCCCGCACCAACTCGATCAGATACGTGTCCATCCAACAGTGCGTCAGCACCCGCGCACCATCCTGCAGCAGCCCGGCCGCGTGCCGAGCCAGCGACCGGCAGCGAGCCCGGAAATACTGCGCCTGACCCCCGGCCTGCTGCTCCACCCGCTCCACGAGCCAGGCGGCGTCCGGCGAACCCGGGGCATCCGCTTCCATCGCGATGTCGATCGTGGACAGCACCGACCGCACCGCGTCACCCACGCTGTTGTTCGTCGGCCGCGCCCCGATCAGCAGCGCCCCCGTCTCGCGCACCGCCGCGAGCGCCTCAGCCACCGGCCGACCGGCCTGCTGACGCGCCGTCAGCACCAGCCCGGCCAGCGCCGCGAAGATCGGCCCGGTGCTCTGCGTCACCATCTGCCGCATCGCGTCCGCGACCTCAGCGCCCGAACGCGCCGTCACCCACGTGACCTCGTGCGGGAAAACTCGCCGGTCGAGGATCAGCACCGCATCCGCCTCCAGTCGGACGCTGTGCTCCAGCAGGGGAGAAGGCAAGCCCCCACCCGCCACCCGCCCCTCGATCAACTCCTCCACCGAGGGCCAGCGAAACCACCCCGCAACTTTCCCCGCGCCCTCGCCCGCCGCGCCGTGCGCCGACTCAACCATCCGCCGTCCTCCTGCCGCATCGCTCGCGCCCTCGCGCCCTCGCGCACCCGCCGGGACACGGCCTCAACAGCTCGAGCGCAGGGCATTGACGATCATCGGACCTGCGAGCACAGTGATCCACGCGCGCCCGCCCGCCGCCGAGACGGAGCCCAGCAGATGATCACACCCTACCCACCCGCATCCACCCCCGGCCGCCGCACCAACCGCAGCCGCCTGCGCCGCACCGCAGCCCTACTCGCCGCCGCACTGACCGCCATCGCCGCGCCCCTCACCGCCGCAGCGCCCGCACACGCCGCCACCGCCACCTTCACCCCCGGCGCGGCCTGGAACGACACCAGCGGCAACCCGCTGCAGCTGCACGGCCTGGGCATCATCAACGTCGGCGGCACCTGGTACGGCTTCGGCGAGGACAAGACCGGGGAGAGCAGCTCGAACACCTCCTTCCAGGACATCCCCTGCTACAGCTCCACCGACCTGTCCACCTGGACGCGCCAAGCCACCGCCCTGGCCCGCCAGTCCACCGGCGACCTCGGCCCCGGCCGCATCGTGGAACGCCCCAAGGTCCTGCACAACCCCACCACCGGCAAGTACGTGATGTACCTGCACATCGACAACACCAGCTACTCCGAAGCCAAAGTCGGCGTCGCGGTTAGCGACTCGGTCTGCGGCCCCTACACCTACCAGGGCAGCTTCCAGCCCCTCGGCCACCAGAGCCGCGACATCGGCCTGTTCCAAGACACCGACGGCGCCGGCTACCTGCTCTCCGAAGACCGCGCCAACGGCCTGCGCATCGACCGGCTCTCCGCCGACTACCTCAGCGTCACCTCCTCCGTCGCAGTGTTCGCCGACTACGAAGCCCCCGCGATGGCCAAGATCGGCGACACCTACTACCTGCTCGGCTCCCACCTGACCGGCTGGTCCACCAACGACAACGTCTACGCCACCGCGACCTCCCTAACCGGGCCCTGGTCCACGTTCCGCACCTTCGCCCCGACCGGCACGAACACCTACAACTCGCAGACCGCGAACATCATCACCGTCGCCGGATCCTCAGGCACCACCTACCTCTACGCGGGCGACCGCTGGACCACCGCAAACCTCGGCACCTCCCCGCTGATCTGGCTGCCGATGACCATCTCCGGCACCACCGTCACCGTCGGCTGGCAGCGCTCCTGGACCCTGGACACCAGCGCCGGAACCTGGGCCAACGGGGCGTCCAACCCTGCTAGCGGCACCACCCACTACCTGACCAACGCCCACAGCGGCCTGGTGATGGACGTGAGCGGCGGATCCACCGCACCCGGCGGCAAAGTCATCCAGTGGACCAACCACAGCGGCGCCAACCAGCAGTGGACCCTGACCCGCACCACCGGCAACGCCTACACCGTCAAGAACGCCAACAGCGGCCTGTGCCTCGAAGCACCCGGCGGATCAACGAGCAGCGGCGTACAACTGGATCAGGGCACCTGCACCGCAGCCGCAAGCCAGCAGTGGGCCTTCGACGCGGTCGGCTCCTACACCTCCTCCAGCGACACCAGCTACCTGATGGTCAACCTCGGCAACGGCCTGACCGCCGACGACTACAACAACTCCACCACCACCGGCGGCATCGTCGACCAGTGGCCCGGAAACGGCGGCGACAACCAGACCTGGACCCTGTCCTAGAGACCGCCCTAAGCCCAACGACACGAAACCGCGGCCCAGAACCGAAGCGTTCTGGGCCGCAGTCACCGAACCACCACGCAGACTCCAGACCGACTACGGAGAGTCATCTTTCTTCGCTATATCAGCCACCGCAGAAACCGCGGCCGACGTGACTATCGAAGAACTCGTAGTCGAGTCGTTCCACCCGGCCGACGCGCCCACCGCGGACCGCCTACGCCACCTCGCCGGCGCCGGCGCCGCCGCGTAGCGAGCGTGCAGTAGCCGTATCAACGCACTGTCCTGTCTCATCGAAGTTGGCCAGCTAACGAAGCGTTGATCTGCACTGACCAACTTCGATGAGACACCTCTGCCAAGATCAGTCTCATCGAAGTTGGTCAGTTCTCGGCGTTCTCTCCAGTCGTCTCACTGAAGTTGGCCATTCAGGATCGTCCTCTCGCAGTTGTGCTGGCTTGCTCGTGGTCTTGCGTAAGGAGTTCGATGCTGGTGACACCGCTTTG
>NZ_DATNGK010000272.1:0-24512 GCF_035605935.1 Actinocrinis sp.
GAGCTGTCCGGGCTGGATCCCGACCGGGTGCGCCCGACCTCCAGCGACAAGTTCCCACGGCCCGCTGCGCGCCCCTCCTACAGCGTGCTCGGCCACGAGCGGTGGGCCGCCGCCGGGCTGCCGCCGCTGCCGGACTGGCACCTGTCGCTCGCCGAGTTCCTGCTCGGCACGAGTTTCTGACCTCAGGCAGCCTTCTGCGACAATGGAATAAGGACTCTTAGATGCCGAGCATCGACATCATGATGCCGTACTACGGCGATGTCGCGATGATGCAAGCCGCGGTGCGCAGCGTCCTGGCACAGGACGACCCGGACTGGCATCTGACGGTGGTCGACGACGGCGAGGCGGCCGGGGTCCCGGAGTGGTTCGCGGCGCTCGGCGACGGCCGGGTCAGCTACCAGCGCAACCCGGTGAACCTCGGGGTGACCGGCAACTTCCGCAAGTGCGTGGAGCTGGCGAAGCGGGACCGGATGGTCATGATGGGCAGCGACGACCTGATGCTGCCCGACTACGTGGCCACCGTCCGGCGGCTCGAGGCGCTGGCGCCCGGCGCCGGAATCGTGCAGCCCGGCGTGGAGGTCATCGACGAGAGCGGCCGGGTGGTCGGCGGTGGGCTGGTGGATTCGGCCAAACGGCGGATCTACAAGCCCAAGGGACCGGGCCCGCACCACCTGCGCGGCCAGGAACTCGCGGTGAACCTGCTACGCGGCAACTGGCTCTACTTCCCCTCGATCTGCTGGCGCACGGACGCGGTCGCGGCGGTCGGCTTCCGTGCGGACCTGGAGGTGATTCAGGACCTCGACATGATCATCAAGCTGGTGGAGCGCGGCGAGGAGCTGATCGCCGGGGACCATGTGTGCTTCCAGTACCGGCGGCACCTGTCCAGCGAATCGGCGAAGCAGGCGATCGACGGGCGCCGGTTCGCCGAGGCCCGCGCCTTCTTCCTGGAAACCGCCGCTCACCTGGACTCGATCGGCTGGACCGAGGCGGCGACGGTCTCACGCCGCCACCGCTCGGCCCGCCTGCACGCGCTGAGCCTGGTGCCCTCGGCGCTAAGGCAGAGCCGGATGGACTCAGCGCGCCAACTGCTGCGTTACGCGGCCTCTCCGAGTAAGCGGCTCAGCGCGTAGCGGAGTGCGGCCGCGTCACGGCCGCACTCGTTGTCTATCGCCTGACAAGAGCCAGACGGTGTCATCGCCTGACGAGAGCCAGGAAGAGCGTCAGGAAGGCCCGGCCGAGGTAAAGCATCGCCTTGGCCGGAGAGTGGCTCGGTGTGCCGAGTTGCCGCTGTCGCATCGCCACCGGGATCTGGCTGACCCGGTAACCGAGCCGCAGCGCGCGTACCAGCGTCTCGACCGTGTCACCCAGATACTCGACCGGGTACCAGTCCGCGAACAGCGCGATCAGTTCGCGATTGCAGGCCCGGAAGCCCGAGGTGGTGTCCGTGAGCTTCGTGCGCGCCAGTCGGGAGAGCACCCAGGAGAGCATGGTCATCGCCCACCGGCGCGGGCCGCGGACCCGATAGTCGCCCTCGCCGGCGAAACGCGCCCCGATCACCAGCGCGGATCCCGACAGCGCGTCGATGAGTTTCGGGACATAGGCCGGGTCGTGCTGGCCGTCCGCGTCGACCTGGATGGCGATGTCGTAGCCGTGATCGCGGGCGTACTTATAGCCGAGGCGCATCGCCCCGCCGACGCCGAGGTTGTACGGCAGCCGGACCGCCACCGCGCCCGCGCTGCGGGCTACCGCCGCGGTGTCGTCCGTGGAGCCGTCGTCCACGACCAACACGTCCACGAAAGGCAGCGCGCCCTCGATCTCGGCGATGACGCCGCCAATCGACGCGGCCTCATTCCAGGCCGGCACGATGATCAGCACCCGCTGGGTCCGGCGCGCGGCCTCGCCCGTCGCGGCTTCGGCCGCGGTGTCAGGCGCCGCGGTGTCAGGCTCCGCGGCGTGCAGGGTATCGGTCACGACGCCGAACGCTCCTCGGTCCGCTCGCTCTGTTCGTCCATGCGCAGCCGCAGCAGCGCCACTTCCTCGGCCAGCACCCGCGTCTCGTCCTCAAGACGGCTGGCCTCCCAGCTCAGGTGCAGGCACACCAGCAGCAGGAACATCACGCCGAAGAACAGCACCAGGCTCACGCCGTTGGCCACGCCGAACGCGATCGCGACGTGGTTGAGCGCGGTCGGGAACAGGCCGAGGCCGAGCACGATGACACCGACGAAGATCCAGAGCACCGCGTACTTCTCGCGCAGTCTGCGCCGCCGGACCAGTTCGAAGATGAAGCCGAGGAACAGGAGCGCCGTCGCCCCGGTAAGGATCGTCAGATTCATCGCTCCTCCTCTCTGACGCCGGATTGTGTCACGAGGGCGGGCCGGGTTTCGAGCCGCGGCCACCCCACAGTAAGGCGACGATGGGCCGCCCGCCGGTTGCGCACGCCCCGCGCGGCCTCGAAGCATGAACCCGCCCTGAGCCCGGACATGCCCCGAAGCGACAGCGAGGGGGAGTCTGGATGAACCAGACCCGCGAACACGCCTAAACTGTCGCAGCCGACCAAAGGGGGTGGGCGACGGATTCCGACACGAGGTGCCACCTATGGGATCACAAGTGCTGGTCCGCTGGGCCCGCTCGCTGCCAGGCCAACTGCCCAAGCAGCGCGCGGCCGCGGATGAGGCACCCAGCGCCACCGCGCGCTTATCCGGCCGCGACCCCAGGTTGGTCGGCGGCCTGCTCGCGGGCGCCTGGGCGCTTCCGGTGGTCACGCACCTCCTACACATCGACGCACTGCTGATCGTCGTCATCGTGTACGTGACCGGCGGCCTCATCCGGATGGGCGGCACCGTCCTGGACCGGCTGATGGTCACGCTCGGCCTGCTGGCCGGCACCGCGATGGCCGCCGGCATCCCGTTCTCGTTCTGGCCCTTCGGGCTCAATCCGGTGGCGGTCGGCGGCACCGCGCTCACCGTGCTGCTGGCGATCGCGGTCGCGCTGCGGCGCCGTCCGCGCTGGCCGCGCCGAGTCCTCGGCAGCGACCTGCCGCTGCTGGCCGCGATGGGCATCGCCTCGGCCGTGGCGTACGGGCCGCTGTGGTTCATGAGCGCCGGGCACCGGCTCGCCTTCTCCGCGCTGACCGGCGACCGGACCCGGCACTTCAGCCTGTTCGACTCGATCCACCGGCTCGGCGGCTACACCTACCTCATGCAGGGCAAGGCGCGCGGCGTCGTGGACCCCGGCATGCTCGCCGTCTATCCGCCCGGCCAGCACTTCACCTACGCCTTGCTGGACATCTTCGTCACCTCGCACACGGATCCGGGCAGCCCGACCGCCGAACTGATGCGGTACGAGGTGTACACCTGCCTCGGCTATGGCTTCTTCGTGTTGTGCGTCGCCTGGGGAGCGCGCTGGGTGGCGGGTCCGGCGCTGGCCGGATGGCGGCGCACCTTCATGGTCGCGGCGATCGCTTCGTTCCTGTCCACCGGCGTGATGACCACGTCGATCTGGTGCGGCTGGGACCCGCAGATCTTCGGGATGGGGCTGCTGGCGCTGATCACCGCGTGCGCGCTGCGTCCGCCGTCCAGCGGCCGGCTGCACATCATCCTGATGGCCGCGCTGACCATCGCGATCTGCTTGACCTATGAGCTGTTCGCGCCGTTCGCCGCGCTGATCATCGTGGTGTCGGCGGTGCTGTACCGCAAGCGCTGGCTGCCGCACTGGAAACTGGCTGTCGGCGCGGCGATCGTGGCGCTGCCGGTCTCGCTTTCGGAGGTGCTGTCCGCGAAACAGAGCGGCTTGCAGTCCTCACAGGCCGCGCTGGCCATCGGCTTCACGGTGCCGATGACGCAGCGGAGCCTCGCGATCATCGCGGTGCTCTCAGTGATCGGATTCGCCGCCCACGCCGCGCGGCGCCGGCCGACCGCGCTGGCCGCGCTGGTGAGTACCGCATTCTGCGGCGCGGCGGTGCTCGCGTTCTGGGCGTATCAGCACGCGACGATCCACACCACCTCGTACTACTTCCAGAAAGCCGTGCAGGCGTGGGTCATCATCGCGCTGGTCGGCGTCGGAACCGCCGGTCATCTGCTGCGCCGGCCGAAGCTGCCGAGCCGCGGCGTGGTCGGCGCGGCGATCGGCTGCGTCGCGATCCTGGCCGGGTTCGTGGCGACGGACAGCTTCTACTACGGCCCGCTCAAGTTCAGCTACCTGAAGATGAAGCCGGGCCGGCACACCACCTGGGCCCGGGTCTGGGGCAGCGGTGAGCACATCTTCCCGGCCAACCGAGATGCGATGGACACCCTGCTGGCGCGTGGTTTGCTCGGCGACGGAGTGCCTACGCTGACCGTCTGGCAGGACCACACCCTGGAGAACATCAACCTCTCGCTGGTGATGGCGACGCTCAACCACGACGACGGTTCGATCTCGCCGCAGATTTACCAGCTGAACGCGGCGCCGAACCTGGGGGCGACCGCGGATTCGGCTACGGGATGGACCGCGGACCAGGACAAGAGCGTGACCGCGCTGGAGGGCATCCTCGCTCAGTCGTCGACGCCGCTGCGGCTCATCGTCGGTAGCAGCACCCTGGCGGACAAGCTGGAGCAGTGGAAGGCGCAGCATCCTGACAGCGGCCTGAAGGACGTGCTGCTGATTCAGAACCTTGGCAACGGCTAGGCCCTGCAACTCGCCCCGGCCCGCCGAGGCATTAGCTCCAAGGTGCCACAAAACACAGGCCGCGCCGCTCAAGTTGAGCGGCGCGGCCTGTGTGCGTTAGCTGTTTACTCGCCAAGCTGAGTTACACGCCGACGGTCTCGTACACGCCCGCGAACAGGTCGTCCTCCGGAAGCGTGGTGTCCACCAGCGAACGCGCCAATTCATAGTCCTCGGTCGGCCAGGCGGCGCGCTGCACGTCCATCGGAACGCCGAACCACGGGCCGTCCGGATCGATCTGGGTGGCGTGCGCGAGCAGCGCCTTGTCCCGGATCTCGAAATAATCGCCGCACGGTACGCGGGTGGTGATGTGGCGCTCCGGACGGTCGCCCCACCTGTCGATCCAGCCTTCGTACGGGGACTGAAGGCCGCGCTCGATCATCGCGTTGTGCAGCGCGAGCACCCGTGCCTTGGAAAAAGACTGGTTGTAGTAAAGCTTGAGCGGCTGCCAGGGTTCGCCGGCCTCCGGGTAGCGGTCGGGATCGCCGGCCGCGTCGAAGGCTTCGACGGAGACCCGGTGGCACTGAATGTGATCCGGGTGCGGGTAACCGCCGTCCTCGTCGTATGTGGTCACGACGTGCGGACGAAATTCACGCATCAGCCGCACCAGAGGCTCGGCCGCGGTCGTGACGTCTTGTAGGGCGAAGCAACCGTCCGGCAACGGCGGCAGCGGGTCGCCTTCCGGCAGGCCGGAGTCGATGAAACCAAGCCAGGCCTGGTCAACGCCCAGAATGCTGCGCGCAGCCTCCATCTCCGCGCGACGCACGGCGTGGATATTCGCAGCAATGTTCGGATCATCCTTAAGGCGCGGGTTGAGAACGTCCCCGCGTTCTCCGCCAGTACATGTCACCACCAGCACATTTACGCCTTCTGCAACGTAGCGTGCCATGGTCGCCGCGCCTTTTGATGACTCATCGTCAGGATGTGCGTGTACTGCCATCAGCCGGAGCCGCTGATCCACGGGCCGGTCTCCTCGTCTGAACGGTTCCTGTCGTTCGCCGTGGTAATAGTCACGGCAGCCTCTATAGTGGCGGACGAGTGTGTTTGGCGCCGCAACATATGGCGTTCGACACCCGTCGGTAACACAGCACCGCCCGGTCGCGCATAATTCCCGATTCCCGGCACCCCGAGGGAACAATGACGGACACCATCAGTTCAACGCCCGAGCCGCCCCGGCCACAGCCGGGCTCGGAGCCGTTGCGCCAGCAACAGCGCTTCCGGCTGACCGACCCGCAGTCCACCACGACCGGTAACACCGGGGACCGGCCCGCGGCTCAATCCAACAACCCCCAAACCCCATTCGCACGATCCGGCCCTGCGGCAAGCGGTGGCGGCCCGGCCTCAGCAGGCCGGCCCGGCGCGGCCGGATCCCCGCGCCCGGGCAGTTCACAGGCGGGCGGTTCGCAGGCGCAAGGTTCTCGCACAGCGATGACGCCACCGGAGGGCCGCTACGGCGAGAAGCGCGGTATGTCGAGACCGCGCAAGGTCGGCCTCGGTGTCGTCGGTCTCGCCATTCTCGGCGGCGTCGGCGGCTATATCGCCTGGCAGATGTCGCATCCGGCCGTCCAGGGCACCGTGACCAGCTTCAACGCCACCACGGCCACCTCGGTCATCGTGACCTTCGAAGTGGACAAGCCCTCCGACAAGACCGCCACCTGCACCTTGGTCGCGGTGGACGGGCACGGCACGGTGGTCGGCGCTGCCTCGGTCCCGATCCTGTCCGGACGCGCGAAAAACGTGCAGACCTACACGCTGCAGACCACGACCACGGCGAACACCGTCGAGGTCCAGACCTGCAAACTGACGGACTGAGGCGGTCGGCGGAATAACAGTTCGCTGCGTATTGTCGGCGGCGCTTGGTAGCCTCGTAGTTTCGCGGGTATCCGATCCGACGGCTACCCGACTATCCGCTTGACGCTACGAGGAGCATCCGTGACCCAGACCAGCGACAACGCCACCTGGCTCACCCAGGAGGCGTACGACCGGCTGAAGGCCGAGCTGGAGTACCTCCAGGGTCCGGGCCGTACCGACATCGCGAAGAAGATCGAGGCCGCCCGCGAAGAGGGCGACCTGCGGGAGAACGGTGGCTACCACGCCGCCAAGGAGGAGCAGGGCAAGCAGGAGGCCCGCATTCTCCAGCTGCGCCAGCTGCTGGAGAACGCTCAGGTCGGCGTCGCGCCCTCGGTCTCCGGCGTGGCCGCCCCGGGCATGGTGGTCAAGGTGGCCTTTGACGGGGACGACGACGACACGCTGGAGTTCCTGCTCGGGTCACGCGAGGACGCCGGCGCCGCGATCGAGGTCTACTCGCCGCAGTCGCCGCTCGGCTCGGCCATCAACGGTCGCAAGATCGGCGAGACCACCGAGTACGAGCTGCCGAACGGCAAGACCATGGCGGTCAAGCTGCTGACCGCCGAACCGTACGTCGCGTAGCGGTAGTCGAACGCAGTGACCGGCTCCGGTCCTACGCCCCGCGAGGGCGCTGGACCGGAGCCGGTCAGCGCTACTTCCTACCTACGGCCTACAGCCAGCCCTTTTCCTGTGCGATGCGAACGGCTTCGGCGCGGTTACGGGCACCGGTCTTCTGAATGCACGCGGACAGGTAATTGCGCACCGTGCCCTCGGAGAGGCTCAGTTTCACGGCGATCTCCGCGTTGACGGACCCGTCCGCGGAGGCGGCGAGCACGTCACGCTCCCGGCTCGTCAGCGGGTTGATACCATCGGCCAGCGCCGCGGCGGCGAGGTCGGGATCGATCACCCGCTCCCCCGCCAGCACCCTGCGCACCGCCTCGGCCAGCCGCGCCGCCGGGGCGTCCTTGACCATGAAGGCCGCCGCGCCCGCCTCCATCGCACGGCGCAGAAAGCCTGGTCGGCCGAAGGTGGTGAGCACCACGACCTTCGTCTCCGGGTGCCGGCTGCGCAGCTGCGCCGCGGCGGTCAGGCCGTCGAGGCCCGGCATCTCGATGTCGAGCAGCGCCACGTCCACGCCGCCGAGCGCGTCCACCGCGGCGACCACCTCGTCGCCGCGGCCGACCTGCCCGACAACGGTCATGTCCGGCTCCAGGTTCAGCAGCGTCGCCAACGCTTCACGGATCATCGCCTGGTCCTCAGCCAGCAGGACTCTGATGCGTTTTTCCTGGTCGCTCCCCGGATTCACGGGCCAACCCTAGCCGACAGTCACCGCACCGGGAGGGTAGCGCTGAGCCGGAATCCGTGCGGCGGGGTCGGCCCGGCGCTCAGCGTCGCCGAGAAAGGGGCCAGCCGCTCGCGCAGGCCGGTCAGTCCGTTGCCCCAGTGCTCGGCCTGTTCAGCCGGTTCGGTGGAGTTGGCGGAGTCGGGGAGCGCGGAAGCGCCGAGCGTACCGGCGGCGTCCACGGAGTCGGCGGTCGCATCAGGGCACGGCCTGGCTTGACCGTCATCGACGACTTCGAGCGTGAGCGTGGTCTCTCCGTCGACCCGCGCCTCGATCAGCCGGGCCCGGCACCAGGTGGCTCCGGAGTGCCGCACCACGTTCGTCACCGCCTCGCGCAGACACCAGGCGAGCGCGGCCTCGGCCTCCTGATCGAAGGTGCCGGAGCGGCGCAGCAGCGCGGGATCGGCCTCGAACGAGATCTGCGCGGCCTCAAGCGCGGTGCGCGCGGAAACCGTCTCGACCACGAGCGTGGCCCGCCGGTAGCCAGAGACCGCCTCGCGGATGTCGGCCAGCGCCTGCCGCGAGACCTGCTCGATGTCGGCGACCTGTTTCTCCGCGGCCGCGGCGTCCAGCGGAATCAGCCGCCTGGCGAGTTCGGCCTTGAGCGTGATGGTCGCCATCGAATGCCCGGCCAGGTCGTGCAGGTCGCGGGCCAAGCGCAGCCGCTCCTCGTTGACCGCGAGGTGCTTGACCTCCTCGCGGGCCTGGTGCAGCTCGCCGATCAGGCCACGCATCCGCCGCACGCCCATGACCGCGACGCAGGAGAAGAAGCCGGGCAGCACCATCCAGCCCCAGGTTCCGGCGTCTACGCCCAGCAGCACGCCTTCGACGACCATGATGCCGGTGGCCGTCAAGGCGCCGATCGGCGCCCAGCGCCGTTCCCCGTCCAGTGGCAGCACCGAACCGCAGGCTGAGGAAACGTAGATCCACAGTGCGATCCAGGTCGGCGTGCACAGGATCGGGAGCACGAGGGCCAGCGCCGCCAGCACCGCGAGATAGCGGAACAACCTGCGGTTCGAGGTTCCGAGTAGGTGGCTGTACTCCCACTCGGCGCGGCTCTGCATGGTCAGCCGGGTGTAGACGTAGCAGAACACCCAGAACCCGGTGATGCCCGTGATCTGCTGCCAGACCGCGTACTGCTTGCTGAAGTTGTCGACCAGGGGGATCAGCAGGTAGACCAGCCAGATCCCAGCCCACAGCCATCCGGTCCGGGACGGTGCCCGGAGCCGGATGGCTGCGTCGTCGCGGTCCTCACCGCTCATGTGCGCCGGCCGCCCCTGCTCAGCCGGCGTCCACGCCGCGGCGGTACATGCGGGCCGCCAGGACGCTGGCGCCGACCGTCCACGCGATCAGGATCGCGATCCCGCTGCTCGGTACGTGCGCCCCAGTGATCACGTCCTGAGCCAGCTGCCGCACCTGGTAGGTCGGCAGCGCCTTGCCGACGTTCTCCAGCGCCCCGCCGCCGAGCGGGAAGAACTGCCCGCCCAGGAAGGAGCCGCCGACGTACACCAGGATCGTGACGATCTGCACGGAGTCCTGCGGCACGCCGTAACCGATCGCGATGCCCAGCGCGGTGAAGGCCAGCGCACCGGCCCACAGCACCAGGAACGCGGCGAGCCATTTGGCCGCGCTCAGGTGCACACCCATCGAGCCGCCGACAATGAACACGATCGCGATAGCCGGGATGGTGATCAGCGTCGCCGAGGCGATCTTGCTGATCACGTAGCCGTTACCGGGCAGGGCGGTCAGTCGCAGTTGCCTGATCCAGCCCTCCTTGCGCTCAGTCGCGATCTTCTGCGCGTTGGTGGTGAGCGCTGCGCCCAAGGCGCCGAACGATGCGTAGGCGATCAGGAAGTAAGTACGCAGGCTGAGGTGCGTACCGTCCACCATCTTGCTGGCGGGCGCGGTACCCGCGGTCAGCAAGAACAGCACGGTCGGGTAGAGGATGGTGAAGAACATGACGCGGCGGTTGCGCAGCGCGCGCAGGATCTCCAGCCGGGTCAGCGCGATCACGCCGGTCATCGAGCGTCCTCCACTACTGCCGCCGGCGCGTCCGCGCCGTTGTCCTGCTGGGTGATCGCGACGAAGGCCTGCTCAAGGCCGAGCGCGGTGATCTCGATGTCCTCGGGCCGGTAGCCGGCGTCCAGGATCGAGTAGAAGGTCTTGTCCGAGTCAGAGGTCTGGATCTGCACCCGGTCGCTGATGATCTCCAGGGAGACCACGTTCGGCAGCATCACCAGGTGGTCGCGGGTGACCCCGGGCAGCCGGAAGGAGATCTTCTGGAAGCCGGCCTGCGCCTTGATGTCCGCGACGGTGCCGTTGGCCAGCAGCCGGCCCTTGTTTATCACGATCACCTGGTCGGCGATCTGGTCCGCCTCCTCCAGGTAGTGGGTGGCGAACAGGATCGTCTTGCCGCGCTCGGCCTGGGCCTTCATCGCTTGCCAGAAGATCTGCCGGTTCTCCACGTCCATGCCGGTGGTCGGCTCGTCGAGCACGATCAGGTCGCTGTCGCCGGCGATGGCGATGGCGAACCTGACCCGCTGGGTCTGGCCGCCGGAGAGCTTGTCCGCCTTGCGCTCGGCGATGTCCGCGATGTTCGCCCGCTTGAGCACCTCGTCGACCGGCAGCGGCCGCGGGTGCAGCTTCGTCATGAGGGTGAGCAGTTCGCGCACGGTCACATCGCTGATCAATCCGCCGGACTGCAACATGGCACCCACGTGCCCGGCGGTGATCGCGTCGTGCGGCCCCTTGCCGAACACCCGGATCGTCCCGGATGACGGCTTGCGCAGGCCGAGCAGCATGTCGATGGAGGTGGACTTGCCCGCCCCGTTCGGCCCGAGGAACGCCACCGCGCGGCCCTGCGGGATCTCGAGGCTCAGCTCGTTGACCGCCTTGACCTGCCCGTAGTGCTTCGAGACGTTCTCGAACGTCACCGCGGCGGACCCCGGCCCGCCGCGTACTCCCGTAGTCATCTTCAGTCCCGTCGTCGAATCCCCTGGGCGTCCGGCCTATTCCGCACGCCCTGGCAACCAGTGACTCGGCGGGGCGAATCCAACCCGCCGAGTCACTAGGGATATCGAACCGGATCTCGTAGCGGCGCGTCAGTGTGCGGCGTCGTGAACCTCACATGACAACTGTCATGCCAGATCCGTGCAGCACAGGCAGCGCCCTGTGTCAGGGCGGCGCGGCGCGGCGCGTCAGTGCAGCAGGCCGCCGAGGATGCCGGTCGGGGAGGGACTAGGCGCGGAGGAAGGCGGCGAGCCCGCACCGCTGCCGCCGCCGGATCCGCCGCCCGACTTCGTGCCGCCGCTCGACCCGCTCGGCTGGGCACCGGTCCCCGAGCCCGAGGTCGAACCGCCGCCGGAGCAGCCCTGGCCGCTTTGCGGAACGTACGTGACGTGGAACTGCTCGGTGCCCGCCTGGCTGCCGCCGCGTAGCAGCGTCCGGGTCACGTCCACCTGGAAGCCCGGCTGAGCACCCTGCGCGCAGGCACCGCGTGTCGCAGTGGGTTGAACGACGGCAGTGCGCTGCGATACATCGACCTTGACGTCGTCGTATGCCTTCTCGCCGAGCAGCGCGACGGTGAGCGAGTTGTTCGCGTAGGAAGCGTAAATGTAGACCGGGTGACCGCTGGTGTTCGTCCACTGAAGGTCGGTGCCCGGCGCGACCACGGCCGCGTCAAGGCCGACCGGATAGCGGTCGACGTACGAGGCGTGCGGGTGGTGCACGGCATCACCCATGCCGCCGGAGAATGCGGCATCGAATACCGCCGTGGCGACCGTGTCGATGCCGCCGGACGGATCGACTCCCGCGCGCTGCGCCGCCGCGCTGAGCGCGAAGCCGTTCGCGGTGGTCGGCGCACCGACGGTGCTGAGGAAGGACCAGGTGGTGCCGGGCTGCACGACGCCGCCGGCCACGAGCGCGGTGGCCCGCTGCACGTTGGTGAAGCGGTTCGGGGCGTCCGCGACCGGCAGGGTGCTGCTGCCGAGAACGTCGGTCACGTCGAGCGCCTGTGCCTGCGCGGTGGTGAAGGTCGCCGGGAGTGGGCCGATCGGCACGGTCGCGGTGCGCGGAGCGGACTCGGTCAGCGCGGGCAGGAGGGCAGTGGCGAGCGCGGCGGGGGCGAAGCCGTGTCCGTCGCGCGCCGGGACGAGTTCGGGTTGGTTGCCGGTGATGGAGAAGGTGGCGTTGACGGCGGGCTGCTCCTGAGCCAGCACGTTCTGGCCGAGGTAGCCGCGCAACCGGGCGCCGTCGAGATGTGGTGTCATCTGGCCGGTCGCGTCGGGGGTGATGGCGAGCGCGTCGCCGATCTGAGTCGGGGTCAGTTTGGTGGTGATGTTCCCGGTGATCAGCGAGATCGGCGCCGAGACTGCCGGACGGGCGATCGTCTCCAACGCGTTTTGCAGCGCCGACGGCGTGGCCTTCGGACTCAGCGGTTGCACCGGGATCTGCAGCGGCCCGCTGACCCGAAGGTAGCCGTTGCGGATCGCGGTGATCGCGCCGTCCACGCTGAATCCGCGGCCCTCCTTGGGCGCGGTGACCACGGGCACGCCGGACCGGAAGGTGATGGCGCCCTCGACCATCGGGCTGTTGTAGGCCGCCGCGATCTTGTCGAGCGCGCCGCCGAGCGCGGCGGCGTCCACGCTCGGAATGGGAGCGATCTGGTGGGTGGCACCGAACAGGGCCGGGATGATGACCAGCGGGTTGGTGCGGTTCTGCTGCGCCGCCTGCACGGTGTCCGCGACGTCGAGGGTGAGCCCTGATTTCGCGGGGTCGAGGTTGACCGGGGTCTGACCGACCAGCAGCGGCAGCGGAGCGCGGGCCGCGGCGCCGAGCCGGTCGCTGAGCACCTGCTCGGCCGCGGCCGAGCTCAATCCGCCGATCGGGACGCCGGCAACGACGGTGCCGCGCGGCACGCTGCCGCCGAAGACACCGCTCGCCACTGCCAACGCGACGCCGTAGAGCAGGGCGAACGCGGCGGCCACGACGGCCGCGATCGTCAGGAGCCTGCTACCGCCGCGGCGCTCGGTCTCCTCGGTGGCCGCCTCGTTCGCGGCCTGCCGGTGCCGGTCCGCACGCGACTTGTCGGCGCGGGATTTCGCGACGCGACCGGCTGCCGGTTCGTCTCCGGCGGCGCCGCCATGGCGTGGTCGCGGCTGCGCGGTTGTGGATCCCCTGGTTGCTGCGCCGCCGGATGCAGAGCCAGCGCTCGCTGGGGCGGCGGTCGCCAAGGCAGTGCGGGCTGGGTTGAGTGCGGGCGCGGCTGCCTGCGCGGGGATCTTGGTGAGTTGCTGGGTCGGCGCGTCGGGAGCCGCGAAGGGTCCGGGAGCAAACGGCGCGGCAGGGCCGCGCAGCGCGCGGGCGGCCGGTGAGCCAGGATCCAGATATGCGGACTCGCCGGACGAGTTGTGGAAGATGCCGCCGAGGTACCGCAAGGCGAGGGCATGCCGGGACGGATCGTGGCCCTCGGGAGAGTTCGCGCCGAAGCCAGGAAACACCGCGGGCTGAGTGGGGACGCCGTAGGGGCCGCCGAACGTGGACGCCGGAACGGCGCCGGGCACGTATTCGTAAGGACGCTGACCCGCATCGGCGAATTCGCCCTCGACGATCTCAGCATCACCGAGTTCAGCCGATTCGCGCAATGCCACCGCGCCCGCGCTCGCGGCCGCCGGCTCGTCGCGGAACCACTGGCCCGGCAGATCGTCGTCGGCCGCCGCGGTCGGATCAGCCCGGCGGTCGAGGCCGACATCCGCCGCGGAGACATTTTCAAGGTCGAGCCCGAAGACCTGCTCCAGGGTGTCGTGGAAGGCGTCGGCGAGCTGCGCGGCGTTCTGCAGCGCGCCGGTGGACGGCGGCAGCGTCGTGGTCAGCAACGCCGGAGTCGGCCGGGTATCGCGCGGCAGCGGCACCACCAGCGTGGCGGTGGTAAGCGCCGCCAGCTCGGAGGGCAGCGCGCTGGGCCGCGCCGGCGACGCGGCGACCTGTGCGAACGGAGCGGCCTGCGCAGCATTGCGGCGCGGGCCCGGGGCGCCTTCCGGCAAGGCGTCGTCGCCGCGGTCCTCCCAGGCGGCGTGCGGGCGCAGCGTCGTCGAGGGCTGAGGCGGCGCGTCAGGCAGCTTGATGAGCAGACGCGCGGTCGCCTCGGAGGTGGAAGAGACGCGCAGACCGGACTGCGGCGACTCGGGAGACGGCTGGGACCCCGGGGGATGCGGCTGCGGGTATCGCGGGTCCGGATACTCGGCTTCCGAATACGCCGCGACGCCCGGATCAGGCATCGAGTATGAGTCGCCGACGCCCGGCGCGACGTCGCCGGCGTCGCTCAAGTACTCCGGCAGCGGCGGGAACTCGAGCAGGTCGGTCGCCCCGGAGGCCCCGGTCTCGTAACTACCGGATTCATGCAGGCCGGTTGCGAACTGCGGGTCGTAAGGATCACGGCGGTACGGATCCGTGCCCCGCCCTGGGTAATCCGAAGACTCTGGAGTATTCACAGCGCCGTTCCGGCCTTCCAGATCGCAGATCGAAGTCCGCGCCGCCGAATCGGCCCGATCACGGACAGTGCCTTGCCGATCACCATACTGTGATCGTCGTCGGCCGGAGGCCCGATGGCTGATATTCCACCGTCGCGAGTGATGCCGTGGGAACACGCGTCGGCGCCGCTTCGGCGCATCGAACACGGTGAAAGGGATACGGCGTAACTGAACGCTGATCGCAGCGTCCGCGGAATTCACCCTCGCGGGTGAACGCTTCCCGAGCCGCCGGGGCGCTGCGCGAGACGCGCGTTGAGCGAGGCGAGCCACGCGCGGTACGCCGCCGTGACGATCAAAGCCATGCCGCCGAGCAGATACGTGATCGATTTCCAGTCGTTGGGCAGGATCACGTCGCCCTTGCGCGCGAAGGTGAAGGGCGGGCCGAGGTAAGTGAGCCAAATGAGGGCGAGCAGCCATCCGGCCGAGGCGCAGCTGACCGCGGACAGGCGAGTGGGTCGCCAGGAATCCGGCGCGCCGGGCGCGAGTTCGCTGAGGCCGAGCAGCAGGCCGACCAGACCGCCGAGGCACAGCACCAAGCCAGTCGGGACGTTGGCCGCGGTCGCCCGGTGCCCGAAGGAGCCGAGGCCGCCGACGACGACACCGGCCGCCGCCGCGGCGAGGAGCAAGAACCAGCGCGAGACCTTCTCCGGGGGCGTGGTGCCGGCCGTAGTCGTCACATTGCGCGGCGGGTCGGTCGGAATCGTGCGCTTGGTCGGCTCGGACGCGCTCGTCTGCGGTACCGCGTCCCAGGTGCGCATTGCGTCGCCGGGCTGCGCAGCGTTGCTAGACGGCGCAGCGTCTGTGGAGGAAGCAGTGCCTTTGGAAGGCGCTGCGGATTCCTGCCGGCGGGTCGGCTTCGGTCGGGTCACGCTGCCATTCTGCGGGTTAGACGGCTAACCCGGCGAATAGGTCCGTCTCGGGCTTGTCGGAGCCGGCCTCCCCATGCACCAGTTGGTAATGCTCCACGCCCATCACCTGCTGCCCAAGCGCGTTGGATAGCGCGAAGAACGGTCCGTCTACGGTGATCTGAGTTGCGTGCGCGCGCATCGCCGCAGCCTTGCGCTCCGCGTACTCCTCGGCGTGTACGACGGCGGTAACCGTGTCGTCGTCCGCGACGAACGGCAGGTCGTCGACCGACTCGACCGCGGTGAAGCCGGTCGAATCGCCCGCGGCGCGCAACGCGTCGAGTCCCGCCTGGACCACCGAGCGCGGCACGGTATTCCAGTACATCTTGGACACCTCATGCGCAGGTTCCGTCCCGAAATTCGGATCGGCGGCGAGTTCGGCCGCGCGCATGGCGACCCGATGCGCCTGAATGTGGTCCGGGTGTCCGTAGCCGCCGAAGTCGTTGTACGTGACCAGTACTTGCGGCCGGACCTCGCGGATGACCGTGACGAGCATCGCCGCGGCCACCTCCACATCGGCCTGCCAGAAGCAGTTCGGCGCGTTGTTCGGCTCGGTGCCCATCATTCCCGAGTCCCGGAAGCGTCCAGGACCGCCCAGAAAGCGGAAGTCGCTGACACCCAATTCACGCATCGCCGCGGCCAGTTCGGTGATCCGGTGCGGGCCGAGCCGGTCCTCGTGATCGGCGGCGAGATACGCGAGTTCCGGTACCAGCACCTCCCCCAGCTCGCCGAGGGTGCAAGTCACCAAGGTCACATGGGCGCCCTCTGCGACGTACTTCGCCATGGTCGCGCCGTTGTTGATGGACTCGTCGTCGGGATGCGCGTGCACGAACAGGATCGACTGGCCGGTTCGCGGTAGCGGACTGGTTCGATGCCTCATGCGCTCAAGCCTACGTTGCGCAGTCCGGTAGAAGTCCGCTCACGGCGTCTCGCAGTCACGCCACGGATCGTATTCACTCGGTAACAGGGAACGGCGATACAGGGAGCGGCGATAACCAGCCCGGGGAAGGACAACACACTACAGATGACGGATACGGTCCTGAACTCTCTGGACGTATCGAAGCGACCGCGCACCCCCGACGAGGCCGCGGTCTGGTACGCAGCGGCCCTCGGTTGGCCGGTCACTCCCGGAGGCGGAGGCAGCAGCACCGATGCGGCGCGCGACCGAACGTCCGAGTGCTCAAGCACTTGGCTGACGCCCGGACCATGGCAGTGGGCCGCCTCCTCCGCACCCGAGCTGGTCCGCGCGGTCTGGCGGCTGAGCCCTGGAGCTCCGGTGCTCGCCGTGCTCGGAAGACCGGTCCCCGGCGCGCGGAGGCTGGGCATCGTGGACGTGCCGTCGCTGGTCGGCGTGGCGGCACTGGAGCGGCTCGGCAAGAATCCGGCAGCGGTCGGGCCGATCACCGACGGCCAGGGACGCATCCGCTTCCTGGTCGATCTCGGCGCCGACGGCGAGCCCGAGTACGGCCTGAGCAAGTGGCGCGAAGCCGGGGTGGATCTGCGCATTTGGGGCCGCGGCCGGTGCTGTCCGCTCCCGACGCCGGGCGCGGCCGGCCCGTCGTGGGTCGTCTGGGCGGTGCCGCCCGATCCGCAGCGGCGCGTTTTCCCGCACGCGCGCCAGGTGACCGCGGTGCTCGATCGCGCGGTGCGCGACGCGTACCCGGCGCTTTGGGACGCCGCGCTACATCAGGAGCAGGCTCTCTCATAGCATCGGGTCATGCCCGAAGAGATCTCCTTTCCCCGGCAGTTCGCCCGCACCCAGCGCTTCACCCTCGGCGTGCCGCGGGCGTTCGCGATCGCCCCGGATGGCGCGCGGATCGCGTTCCTGCGCACCAAGACCGGCACCGACCGGGCCACCTGCCTCTGGACCGCGGACCCGGAAACCGGCGCCGAGCGGCTGATCGCCGATCCGGTGGACCTGCTGGCCGGCAGTTCGGGCGAGGAGCTGACCGTCGAGGAGAAGGCCCGGCGGGAGCGCTCGCGACAGGGCGCCGCGGGCATCGTGGACTTCGCGACCGACGGCGCCGTGCGCGTCGCGGCGTTCTCCCTTTCCGGGCGGCTGTTCGTGGCCGACCTGGAGGCCGGCACGGTGCGCGAACTGCCCGCCGAGGCGCCGGTGATCGACCCGCGACCGGATCCGACGGGCGCGCAGGTGGCGTACCTTTCCGGCGGCGCGCTGCGCGTTATCGGCGTCGACGGCGCGGATGACCGGGCGCTCGCGGCGCCGGATGGCCCGAACGTGACCTACGGCGCCGCGGACTTCATCGCCGCCGAGGAACTGGACCGGCACCGCGGCTACTGGTGGTCCCCGGACGGCAGCCAACTGCTGGCCGCGCGGGTGGACGATTCGCCGGTGACGCGCTGGCACATCGCCGACCCCGCCAATCCCGGGCAGCCAGCCCGTGAGGTCGGGTATCCGGCGGCCGGCACCGCGAACGCGCAGGTGACGTTGGTTCGGCTTGGGCTCAACGGGTCGCGCGCCGAGGTCGTCTGGGAGGGTGCTGAGCCCGCCGAGGACGCCGGGTCAGTCTTCGAATACCTCGTCTCAGTGCACTGGTCCGCACATGGCCCCGCGCTGCTCGTCGTGCTTTCCCGGGATCAGCGCACCGCGCGCATCGTCGCGGTCCGGCCGGACGGCACCACCGACACGCTGATCGAGGAGCACGATCCGATCTGGATCGAGTCCGGCCCCGGTTCCCCAGCCTGGTCACCCAGCGGCGTACTGGCCTGGATCGCCCCGCGCGGCGACGCCTACCGGCTGCTGCTCGGCGATCGTGTCCTGACCCCGGATGGCGTCCAGGTGCGTGCATTGCTCGGGCTCAATGCGCGCCATGCGTACCTGTCAGTGTCCTTTGATGATCCGACGCGGATTCACATCGTGCGTGTCGCGCTGGCCGATGGCTCGGTGACCCAGCTGAGTTCGGTCGACGGCGTCAACGCGGCGGCGATCAGTGGTTCGCTCGCGGTCGTCACCTCGGCCACGCTCCACGAGCCGAACCGGCGCATCACGGTGTTGCGCATCGGCGATCACGGCGACGGCGGCGAGGGCACCGACGGCGTCGCGCCGAAGCAGCTCAGCGAGCTGCGATCCGTCGCCGAGCAGCCACGTATCACGGCCCGGCCGCAGGAACTCGTCCTCGGCGAGCGAGAGCTGCGCGGCGTACTGCTCCTCCCATCCGATTATGTGCCGGGCACGAAGGTCCCCGTGCTGCTCGACCCGTACGGCGGTCCGCACGGGCAAATGGCCGTCGCGTCGCACAACGCATTCCTTTCCTCCCAATGGTTCGCGGACCAGGGCTTCGCGGTGCTGGTGGTGGACGGGCGCGGCACGCCGGGACGCGGTCCGCTCTGGGACCGCGCGGTGCGTGACGACTTCGTCGGCGCGACGCTCGAGGACCAGGTCGACGCGCTCGCCGCGCTGCTCAAGCAGTTCCCCGATCTCGACGGCGACCGGGTCGCTATTCGCGGCTGGTCCTATGGCGGCTACCTGTCGGCGCTCGCGGTGCTGAAGCGTCCAGACGTGTTCCACGCGGCGATCGTCGGCGCGCCGGTCACCGACTGGCGGCTGTATGACACCGGATATACGGAGCGTTATCTCGGCCATCCCGAGCAGGCGCCAGAGGTGTACAACGCGAACTCGCTGTTCCCTGACGCCGGGCCGGGCGCGTGGCAGTGGGCTGAACCGCACCGCCCGATGATGATCATCCACGGACTCGCCGACGACAATGTGGTCGCCGCGCACACGCTGCGGCTTTCCTCAGCGCTGTTGGCCGCCGGCCGTCCGCACGAGGTGCTGCCGCTGTCCGGTGTCACACATATGACGCCACAAGACATCGTCACCGAAAACCTGATGTTGCTCCAGGTGGACTTCCTGCGCCGCGCGCTCGGCGACTGACGCGGCGCGCGCAGCTTCGGTCCACGGACGAACGCCGTCCGTGGGCCGAAAGTTGCGCTGTAGCAAAATCGTGACAACCGTGCAGCGCCACTGTCGTCTCTGAACACAACAGCTAAGTCTGCGGAACCAGTACTCTTTCTGGACGGTCGGTCATGGTCGAATCGGGATCACCTCGGAACGCGGGTGACGGCCGATGACCGTCACAGCAGTCGGGGCAGGGATGAGTGACACCGCCGACAACTGGCCGATTCTGGCCGAACCGGAGCTTGCCGGACCGCCCTCGGGGCGCCGCAAGCTCGATCATGACGCGGTCGCGGCAGAGCTGTTCGCGGCGCATTACGGGCGGCTGGCCGGCTGGTGCCGCAAGCTGCTCGATGACGACGACACCGCGCACGAGATCGCGATGGAGGCGTTCACCCGGTTGCTCGGGCGGCTACGCAAGGTGGACGACCCGGTCGGCTATCTCTATGTCATAGCCGCCAACCTGGTGCGCGACCATTGGCGCAAGACCAAGCGCGAGCGCGAGATGCTGCGTCACACGAAGCAGGCGTACTCAGCCTCCGGGGGTGAGGCCGAGTACCACGGCCGGGATCTGCGCGCGCTGGTGGAGGCGCTGCCGGACCGGCTACGTGTGACGGTCCTGTTGTACTACTACGCCGGGTTCCCGCTGGTGGACGTCGCCCGGCTGACGAATCGGCCTGCGGGCACGGTCAAAAGCGACCTGTTCCAGGCCCGCGCGCAACTGCGCCAAGCGCTGGACGGCATCCGATGACCAACGGCACCCCCACTCCCGACGATTCGCGGTCCGATCCGCGCTACCCGCATCCCGGCGGCGCGGACCCGGAGCGGGCCGACCGGCTCTCGCGCGAGGACCGCTTCGAGGACTCCCTCGCGCAGACCTGGGACTCTGAGGACGCCGCGACCGACCGGCAGCTGCGCTCGCTGATCGGCCCGGTGACGCCCCTGTATGCTCCGCCGTACGGCTTCGAGCGGGTCATGCTGCGGGCGCGGCGGCGGCACAACCGCGCGATGATGATGGGTCTCGCCGCCGGATTCACGGCAGTCGCCGTGGCGGCCGGGGGCGTCGTGGTCGGTACCCAGACGAACCGGAACGCGACGGTGCAGAGCCTGGCGTGCAATTCGGCGGTGCGCACCGCGCCCGGCGCGGTGAACTTGGGGCAAGGCTCGATCGTGACGTGGGACGGATCCAGGAGTGGATTCGGGGGCGCCGGGGCGGCGGTCGCACCTGCCGCGGCCGTCCGCGCGCGTGGGGTGGCTTATGGCATCGGTGCCGCGAGTAGCGGCGTCGACTCTGGGAGAGAGTTCATGGACCGCAAGTACGAATGGGCGATCGGCGGCGTGCTGACCGCTGCCGCGCTCTCGGTGGGCATCATCGCCGGATGTAGTTCGGGCAACGGCGACAACGGACCCTCGGCGAACGCCACTGAAAGCGCCGGGCCCGCGGCGAGCCAGGCGGCGACGAGCGCGGGCCAAGTGCAGCTGCCCACTCCCACCGTCGTTTCGAGCACCCCGGCTCCCTCGGCATCCGGGGTACCGCTGTGCGTCTCGACGGATCTGTCCCCGACGGTGAGCATCGTGACCGGTTCGGCGGGCGCCGGGCACGAGCTGATGAACGTGGCGCTGATGAACAACTCGGGCCACACGTGCACGGTCTTCGGCTTCCCCGGCCTGCAACTCGAGGACCGCAACAACTCGTTCCAGGCCACGAACGTGGTGCGCAACTTCGCGATAAAGCCCACGACGATCGTCGTGAAGAACAACGCTTCGGTGGCGACGACGGTGCAGTTCGACTTCGACATCCCGGCGGCCGACGAACCGCAGACCGGGCCCTGCGAAGCCCAGTCGGTGTACTTGGGCATCATCCCCCCGGAGGAGAAGCGGCAGCTCAGCGCCACCATCCAGGGTGGTCCGGTGACAGTCTGCCAGCACGGCAAGCTCAACGTGCTGCCGTTCGTCTCGGGCACGAAGGGCGCCAACCAGTAGGCCGGTCCCCCGGCAGCAAGACGCAGAACGGTCCGGCTCCTGATTCGGAGAGCCGGACCGTTCGACGTTGTCTGGGTGCTGCGTCGGGGCGTACGAACTACGCCTGGCCGCGCGAGCGCCGCGCCGCGGTCCGCGCCCGTTCCTGCGCCGAGAGCACCACCTTGCGGATGCGCACCGCGGCGGGCGTGACCTCCACGCACTCGTCCTCGCGGCAGAACTCAAGGCACTGCTCCAGCGAGAGCTTGCGCGGCGGCACGATCTTCTCGGTCTCGTCCGAGGTGGACTGCCGCATGTTCGTGAGCTTCTTCTCCTTGGTGATGTTCACGTCCATGTCGTCGGAGCGCGAGTTCTCCCCGACGATCATGCCCTCGTACACCTCGGTGGTCGCCTCCACGAACAGCGAGCCGCGCTCCTGCAGGTTGGTCATCGCGAACGGGGTCACCACGCCGGCCCGGTCCGCCACCAGCGAGCCGGAGCTGCGGGTGCGCAGGTCGCCGAACCAGGGCTCGTAGCCCTCGAAGGTGTGGTTGGCGATGCCGGTGCCGCGGGTCTCGGTCAGGAACTCGGTGCGGAAACCGATCAGGCCGCGCGACGGGACCAGGAACTCCATCCGGATCCAGCCGGTGCCGTGATTGGTCATGGTTTCCATCCGGCCCTTGCGGACCGCCATCAGCTGCGTGATCGTGCCCAGATACTCCTCGGGCGCGTCGATGGTCAGCCGCTCGACCGGCTCGTGCACCTTGCCGTCGATGGTCCTGGTGACCACCTGCGGCTTGCCCACGGTCAGCTCGTACTGCTCGCGGCGCATCATTTCCACCAGGATCGCCAGCGCCAGCTCGCCGCGGCCCTGTACCTCCCAGGCGTCGGGCCGCTCGGTCGGCAGCATCTTGATCGAGACGTTGCCGACCAGCTCGCGCTCCAGCCGGTCCTTGACCATGCGCGCGGTGACCTTCGCGCCCTTGACCCGGCCGACCAGCGGCGAGGTGTTGGTGCCGATGGTCATCGAGATGGCCGGCTCGTCCACGGTGATCAGCGGCAGCGGGCGCGGGTCGTCGGCGTCGGCCAGCGTCTCGCCGATCATGATGTCCGGGATGCCGGCGATGGCGATGATGTCGCCGGGCCCGGCCTGCTCGGCGGGCTTGCGCTCCAGCGCCTCGGTCATCAGCAGCTCGGTGATCTTCACCCGGTCGACGGAGCCGTCCCGCTTGATCCAGGCGACCTGCTGCCCCTTGCGGATCGTGCCCTGGTGCACCCGGCACAGCGCGATCCGGCCGAGGAAGTTCGAGGCGTCCAGGTTGGTCACGTGCGCCTGGAGCGGCGCGCCCTCCGCGTAGGTCGGCGCGGGGATGGTGTCCAGAATGGTGCGGAAGAGCGGCTGGAGGTCCGGGCTGTCCGGGGCCGAGCCGTTCGCCGGGCGCTCGAGTGCGGCCTTGCCGTCGCGGGCGCAGGCGTACACGATCGGGAACTCGATCTGCTCCTCGGTGGCGTCCAGGTCGAGGAAGAGCTCGTAGGTCTCATCGACGACGTCGGAGATGCGCGCGTCCGGCCGGTCGGTCTTGTTGATGACCAGGATCACCGGCAGCTTCGCGGACAGCGCCTTGCGCAGCACGAACCGGGTCTGCGGCAGCGGTCCCTCGGATGCGTCCACGAGCAGCACGACGCCGTCCACCATGGACAGGCCGCGCTCCACCTCGCCGCCGAAGTCGGCGTGCCCCGGAGTGTCGATGATGTTGATGACGGTGTCCGACCCGTCCGCCGGCGACTTGTAGTGCACCGCGGTGTTCTTCGCGAGGATGGTGATCCCCTTCTCGCGCTCCAGGTCGTTGGAGTCCATCACCCGCTCGTCCACGTGCTGGTTCGACCGGAAAGCCCCGGCCTGCCACAGCATCGCGTCCACAAGCGTGGTCTTACCGTGGTCGACGTGGGCCACGATCGCCACGTTGCGGATGTCGTTACGCGTAGGCATGCCGGTAGCGTCTTTCCTAAGGTCGGGAGGGAAGAGCGCTGATCGGTCGGCCAGCCAGCGCGGGGGCCCCGTTGCCCGGTCGCGCTCAGGTGCTGGCAGACAACGCCCCCATCTATGGTACCGGCCTGGAGACAAGCCGCCGGACCACGCGCGTCGAGAGCCAAAGCGCCTGCAACGGCCCAGCAACCCACTGACACCCAGCGCCATCTGCCATAAGGTTGCCCGGCATGCGGCGACCTGCCGCCGGGGAGGACGAGGAAAAACGTGGCGAGAACAGATGGGCTCCCGCAAATCAAGGCGACGCGGGCGCGCCTGCAGTTGATGGCGTTGTTCGTCGCGGTTTACACGCTCGACTTTGTCGCCCTGCGCGATAGGCACTCCTTGGCGTTCCTTCTCGGCGTGGCAGCTCTGCTCGTCGTGCGCAGGGCCACCATCGTCGCGGTACTGGCGATCGGTGCCCTACTCGGCGGCCAGATTCTCTGGCTGTCCATCGGCAACGGACCGAGACTCAGCCGCGCCGTGATCGGCCGCCAGCTGCGGATCGTGCGCCTGCTGCCGCTCGCCGTGAGCGGCACGTTCATGCCGAAGGAAGAGTCCTTCGCGAGGACGCATCGGATCTTCACTGGCTTGGTGTGGCTGCTCCCGGTCGCCCTGGCCGGTGTCGTCGCGCCGATGTTGCCCGGATATGCGAGCCTCACGCTCTTGGTATTGACGGCCGTCATGTTCGTTATCAACGCGACCGCCCGCGACTCGGAATCCGGCCGAACCGTCGCCGCACGAGTCCTGCTGAGAGCGACGATGCACAACGACCCGCTGTTTGCCCGCCGCGACTACATCCGCGCGCGGCGGTCAGCGTGCATCGACGTCCACTTCGGCGACCTCGGCCCGGCGGAGGCGGTGCTCACCCAGCTGCGAGCCGAGCCGGGCGCCGAACTCGGTGCCGCGTCGCTCGCCGCGGAACTGCTCACAGCACGCGGCGACTATGACCGCGCGCTACGAGTGGCGTACCCGGAACCGGACCCGGCAGATAATCAGGCGGGGACAGAGGCCCGCCATGCCACCGACTCAGCGCGCGCCGCCAAACTGCTCATGCTCCTGGCGGAAAAGGATCCAGGGCTGGCGCCGAAAGCCGTGCCGCTGGCGCAGCGCCACATCGCCGCGCTGGCACCAAACCGCTTCGCGGCCCAGGTGGACCGCACCGGCCGGGTCCTCTTTGCACTCCACTCCGGGGACTTGCGCGCGGCGCAGCGGGCGAACCGGATCTGCATGGCGCGCGCCCGAACGCCGCTCGCGCTAGCCGACGCGCTCTGCACACAAGCCCGGATCG
>NZ_DATNGK010000273.1:0-11626 GCF_035605935.1 Actinocrinis sp.
ATCCCAGAGCCAAGGGCAGGTTACCCACGTGTTACTCACCCGTTCGCCACTAATCCACCCCGAAGGGCTTCATCGTTCGACTTGCATGTGTTAAGCACGCCGCCAGCGTTCGTCCTGAGCCAGGATCAAACTCTCCAAAAAAGAATCCGAAATCCCAGCTGATCCGTCCCGACGGGGGTCGGGACAACAGCCATTCATCACAAACAAATGGCACCACAGACAAAAATGTCGACACACTGTTGAGTTCTCAAGAAACAGACACACCAACAGAAGCCATTTCTGACTTCCCCAGGGTTGTGTTTCGGATTTCGACGTTGATCGCGTCGCGGAGCGACTCTATCACGCCTACTTCGCTGCTCTTGCCAACCGGGCGAGTGTGACGTAGCGTGTAACTTTCGCCTTCACTCGCTGCAGGCTTTTCGCAGCAACCCTCCTAGCTTAACCACCTCGCCCCGGGCCGTCAAACCGATCTGTCGAATCGGAGTGAGGTTGAGGTTTGAAGCGGTCCCCGGAGGGCTAGATGAGTATGCACCAATCGGGCCGTGCAACGCCAATCGGTTACGCAGCAAGGGGAACAGCCGACGGAGCGCAGGTCAGAGGCCTGTTCTAGTTCCCTCTCCGCCCTGCACCCTTACTCAGCCGACGGCGGGCTGTTCATCCGGACGGTCTACCGCATCGACGTCGCCGGCTTCGCCGCGCCTGTATGCGTGCCTGCCTACGACGAAGACGTACGCCAGGAACAGCGTCTCGATCGTGATTCCGACTCCTATACGGGCCCAGGCCGGGAGCGACGACGGCGTAACGAACGCTTCGATCACGCCAGTGCACAGCAGCGTGAGGATCATGCCGATACCGACGACCGCCGCCGTTCGACCCTCGTGCTCGAGCGCCGCCAGCCGCGTGCGCGGACCCGGATCCACCAGCGTCCAGCCCAGCCTCAACCCCACCCCAGCCGCGATGAACAACGAGGTCATCTCCAGCAGGCCATGCGGGGTAATGAGTGTGAAGAACACATCGCCCCGCCCCGCGGCCACCATGTATGCGCCGTCGACGCCGAGGTTAGCCACGTTCTGCCACAGGATGAACAGGACCGGGATGCCCAGCAGCACGCCCGAGAACAAGGTCTCTAGGGCCAGGAAGAAGTTGTTCGTCCAGACCTGCGCCGCGAAGTCACGCGCCGGCGCCGAGGTGTAGTAGGTCTCGAAGTCGCCGCCGGGTTGGGTGAGCTGCCGCACCTGTGGCGACGGGATCAGCGTGCTGCGCACGTCCGGATGCGCCACCAGCCACCAGCCGAGCGCGAGCGACGCGAGCAGCGCGAGAGCCGCCGTCGTGCCCCACCACCATCGGGACCGGTAGATCGCCGCCGGCAGCTTGGTGCTGAAGAAACTCGCGACGGAGTGCCAGCTCGCCGCACGTGGCGCGGTCAGCGCGGACCGGGAGAGCGCGAGCGTCGCGGAAAGCCGGCCGACCAGCTCCGTGTCCGGCAGCGCGCTACGCACCTTGGACAGGTCGGTCGCGGTGGCCTGATGCAGCGCGAGCAGCTCGTCGACCTCGGCAACCGTCAGATTCCGGCGCCGGGCCAGGCGGTCGAGCCGATTCCAGTGCGGCGCCCGCCTGATCACGAACGCGTCGATGTCCATGGCCCGTTTCCGTCCCGCCCCTGACTCCGGTGAGTTACTGCCCGCGCCCACCGTACCGGCGGACCTGGCCCGCTGCCAGGCTCCTGCCCTACGGTGGTCCCCGCGGCAGTCCTGCGCGCGAAGTACTCATTGGGGTTGGGGGACCGGATGGCCGATCTGGTGATCGCGGAGGGCGTCGAGCTCGAGCTGCGACCCGCGCGACTGGCCAGCCGCTTCATGGCCGTGGTGGTCGATTTTCTGGTGCAGGCCGCCATCCTCTCGATCCTGCTGTTCACCGTGGTCGCACTGAACTCCGGCTCGGGGAATCCGGACTCGAAACGGGCCGCCACCATTGTGATCATCGTGCTGGTCGCGATCGGCTATCCGGTGGTGAGCGAGACGATCTCAACCGGGCGCTCGCTCGGCAAGGCGGCTGTGGGCCTGCGGGTCGTGCGCGTGGATGGCGGTCCAGAGCGGTTCCGGCACGCGTTCGCCCGGGCGCTGGCCGGGCTGTTCGCCGATCTGAATCTTCCGCTGCTCGGCACGGTGGCGCTAAGCGGCCTGAGCGGTCTTTGGGTCTGCCTCGTCGGACTTCCCGGCGCAATCGCCTGTGTGTCTTCGCGGCGCGGGCAGCGTATCGGTGATCTGCTTGCTGGAACGCTCGTGGTGCGGGAGCGCAGCGAGTATGGACGTGGTGCGCCTCCGGTGCCTCCTGTGCCGGCTATCGCGGCATGGGCCTCTGTGGCGTCGGTCGGGGATGTGCCCACCGGACTGATCGTCGCTGGACGACAGCTGGTCTCGCGTGTCTTCGAGCTGGACCGGAAGGCGGCTGCGGAGTTGGCCAACGAGTTGGCCCAGCAGTATTCGGCTTATGTGACTCCGCCTCCGCCGCCTGGTCTCCCCGCCTATCAGTACCTCGTGGCGGTCACCGGCGAGCGATTCCGGCGCGAAGCAGGGGCCGCATACGCCGCCGCGGCGCCGAACGGCCCGGCCGCGTGGATTCCGCAGCCGGGCCGAAAGCACTAGGTCGACTCAAGAACCGTCAACCGTCTATCGCGGTAACCCGCGAGCTGAGCAAACGCTGACGCGCCGGCTCAGTACCGGTAGTGGTCCGCCTTGTACGGGCCCTCCACCGGAATGCCGAGGTATGCAGCCTGCTTCTCGCTGAGCGTCGTCAGCTTCACGCCGAGCGCGTCGAGGTGCAGCCGTGCGACCTTCTCGTCGAGCTGCTTGGGCAGCGTGTACACGCCGATCGGGTACTGCTCGGTCTTGGCGAACAGCTCGATCTGGGCAAGCACCTGGTTGGCGAACGAGTTGGACATCACGAAGGACGGGTGCCCGGTCGCGTTGCCCAGGTTCAGCAGCCGGCCCTCGGACAGCACGATGATCGTGTGGCCGTCCGCGAACCGCCACTCGTGCACCTGCGGCTTGATCTCGGTCTTGACGATGCCGGGCAGCTTGGCGAGGCCGGCCATGTCGATCTCGTTGTCGAAGTGGCCGATGTTGCCGACGATCGCCTGGTGCTTCATCCGGCTCATGTGCTCGGCGGTGATGATGTCCCGGTTGCCGGTGCAGGTGATGAAGATGTCGGCGATCCCGACCACCTCGTCGATCGTGGTGACCTGGTAGCCGTCCATCGCGGCCTGCAGCGCGCAGATCGGGTCGATCTCGGTGACGATCACGCGTGCGCCCTGGCCGCGAAGCGACTCGGCGCAGCCCTTGCCGACATCGCCGTAGCCGAAGACCACCGCGACCTTGCCGCCGATCAGCACGTCGGTGGCGCGGTTGATGCCGTCGACCAGGGAGTGCCGGCAGC
Organism: Actinocrinis sp.; assembly: GCF_035605935.1. GTDB lineage: Bacteria > Actinomycetota > Actinomycetes > Streptomycetales > Catenulisporaceae > Actinocrinis. The sequence goes on from NZ_DATNGK010000273.1 coordinate 3,436, forward strand.
CGTACTTGTTGTCGAACTTGCTCTTGGTGACCGAGTCGTTCACGTTGATCGCCGGGAACTTCAGCGTCCCGGCCGCGAACATCTCGTAGAGCCGGTGCACGCCGGTGGTCGTCTCCTCGGTGACGCCCTTGATCGACTCGGCGATGCGGGTCCACTTCTTACCGTCGGCGGCCAGCGATGCCTTGAGCACGGACAGGATGAGCTGCCACTCTTCCGGGTCGTCCTCCTGCGCCGCGGGCACGGCTCCGGCAGCCTCGAACTCGGTGCCCTTGTGCACCAGCAGCGTCGCGTCGCCGCCGTCGTCCAGGATCATGTTCGGCGTCTCGCCGTCCGGCCAGGTCAGCGCCTGCTCGGTACACCACCAGTACTCTTCCAGGGTCTCGCCCTTCCAGGCGAAGACCGGCACGCCCTTCGGTGCCTCCGCGGTGCCCTCGGGGCCGACCGCGATGGCCGCGGCCGCGTGGTCCTGGGTCGAGAAGATGTTGCAGGAAGCCCAGCGCACCTCGGCGCCGAGCGCGACCAGGGTCTCGATCAGCACCGCGGTCTGCACGGTCATGTGCAGCGAGCCGGTGATCCGGGCGCCGCGCAGGGGCTGGGTCTCGGCGAACTCGCGCCGCACCGCCATCAGGCCCGGCATCTCATGTTCGGCTAGCTGGATCTCCTTGCGACCGAAGCCGGCCAGGGACAGGTCCGCGACCTTGAAGTCGGTGTGCGCCATCTGTTCTCTTCCTCCTAGAGTTCTCTCCAGAGTCTAGGAGGTCCGGGACGCGGCGGTCTGCGAATGCCCCGGAGCGTTAGCTCCCCCACAGATTGCGCAGCTGCGATTCGGCGTCGACATATGTGCCGTGCGAGTTCTCCAGGACTGCCGCGATGCGCAGCAGCACACCGTGCAGGTCTTCGGACGCCAAGTCCCACACGTGCTGTTGGTACTGGTAGTTCGCGGCCGCAGCGCCGGTCCACTCGTCGGCGAGCGGGCGCAGCATGGCGCGCAGATCGGTCAGCAGCATGTCAATATTCGCGCTGACGCTGCGCACCCGTGCCGCCGCCTCTTCGACATCACCGAAGGCGACGGAGATCTCCCCGCTGGCTACCACTTCTGTACCCCTGTTACGCCGTGCCCGTTCCCTCCCTGTCGAGGAATACGGTACCGCGCGACGACGATGTCTGACACGCGCATCCCAACCTTCTGTGCCGTCTCGTTACGTCGTCCTGGATGCCAACGGACCATTCAGCTACGGAGCTACTGCGCGGTACGGAGCCGGTATTCCTCGATGGTGTGCCCCTGATCGGGTCCGATGCCCGTGATCAGCGCAAGGTACGACGCGGCGAAGTCGGCGACCGCTATCAGGTAGGCGGCTCGGGCGAGCGGATCGGACTGCTCGGCGGTGACCGTACTCAGGGCGATGCCGCGGTCTCGGACTAAGTCCTCTACGACACCGAGTCGCGGATCCGCTCCATCCTCGGCGAGGAGGACCACCGCGGCGCTCTTGTTGCCGCCGTCCTCGAACGGATCGCGGAACAGGTCGTCGGCTCCGGCCGCGAAGGGGCCGTCGACGAGGCCGAGCTGGCCGCGGCCGAGATCCGGCAGCGCGGCGTGAATGACGGGGACGCCGGCACGCAAAGCCGATTGGTCGGCGAGTCGTTCCGCGGCGACCGCGGCGACCTGGCCCGAGGCCCACACCGCGGGCACCGATTCGGCCAGCCTCAGCGCGATCTGCTTGGCCGGGTTGACGAAGGGCTCCTGGCTGGGCCGGCAGCGGATCGCCGCTTCATCCGCGGCCGACGCGGCAGCGTCGTAGTTCTGCGGCGGGATGACTCCGGCGAGCTCGGCCGCGATCAGGGTGGGCACCGCGACTGACCACAAGCGCGACCAGACCGGGGCGACGTCATCCGCCATGGCGATGAGCGTGCCGCGCACTTGCTTGCACAGGCTGCCAATGGCGGAGGAAGGCGGGGCGGCTGCGACAACGCGGCAGCCCCGGCGGCCGGCCTCGGCGAGCGCGGCCGCGATTTCCGGAGCCCGGCCCGCGGTGGAGGCGACGACGACCAGGTCGAGCGGCCCGACCCAGCCGGGCAGCGCGGGGCCTGGAACCGGGACGATCGGCACGGTCGCCGCGGCTCCGGCGACGGAGGTGAGCAGCCGCGCGACGGTGGCGCCGGTGCCGTAGCCGAGCACGATGAGTACGCGCGGGCGTCCTTCGGCGGCCAGATCGCGCAACGCCTGATCCGCTTGCGGGTCGAACTCGCGCAACGCCGCGGCGCGACGGATGCGCGCGCCGGTCGCGGCGATCAGCCTGAGCGTGCCGCCGTGGTCCGCGCGTTCCGCGGCCTCGGCGTCGGACAGCAGCTCTTCGTGCAGCTCCATGAGCACCTTTCGGCCGGGCAGCGTTGACTCAGCTCTTCGAACTGCGGGTGCTCTTAGCCGACCTTGCGCGCCTCGTCGATGAGCAGCACCGGGATGTGGTCACGTACCGGGTAGGCCAGAGCGCAGGACTGGTCGGTGCAGACCAGCTCCGAGGCCTCGGTGTCCTCACGCAGCGGGGAGTGACAGTTCGGGCAGGCGAGGATCTCCAGCAGGGAGGGCTCGACCAGGGGTGACATGGCTTTCCTCTTCGGGTCGGCGGTCAGGCTTCGGGTCGGATCACGCGCTGCGCGCGGTCGATGCGCGGCTCAGCCACGCACGATCGCGAGGACCGCGTCGCGGATCTCAGCGACCTGCTCGGCGGTGCGCGCTTCCACGTTAAGCCGCAGCAGCGGTTCCGTGTTCGACGGGCGCAGGTTGAACCACCAGCCCTCGCCGGAGACGGTCATGCCGTCGAGGTCGTCGATGGAGACGCCTGGCTGGCCCGAGTAGGCGGCGCGGACCGCGGCGGTGCGTCCGGCCTGGTCGCTGACCTCGCTGTTGATCTCGCCGGAGGCGGCGTATCGGGAGTACTGCGCGACCAGTTCGGACAGCGGCCGCTCCTGCTCGCCGAGGGCGGCCAGCACGTGCATCGCGGCGAGCATGCCGGTGTCGGCCTTCCAGAAGTCCGCGAAGTAGTAGTGCGCGGAGTGCTCGCCGCCGAACACCGCCCCGGTCTCGGCCATCTCCTGCTTGATGAACGAGTGGCCGACGCGGGTGCGCACCGGGACGCCGCCGTGCTCGCGGACGATCTCGGGCACCGCCAGGGAGGTGATCAGGTTGTGGATGATCGTCGCGCCCGGGTGCTTGGCCAGCTCGCGGACGGCGACCAGCGCGGTGACCGCGGACGGCGGCACCGGCTCGCCCCGCTCGTCCACGACAAAGCACCGGTCCGCGTCGCCGTCGAAGGCCAGGCCGATGTCCGCGCCCACCTCGGTGACCTTCTTCTGCAGGTCCACGATGTTCTTCGGGTCCAGCGGGTTGGCCTCGTGGTTCGGGAAGGAGCCGTCCAGCTCGAAGTACATCGCGACCAGGTCGAGCGGCAGGCCTTCGAAGACGGTCGGGACCGTGTGGCCGCCCATGCCGTTGCCCGCGTCCACGACGACCTTGAGCCGGCGGTTCGCGGACAGGTCGACGAGGGTGCGGAGGTGTTCGGCGTAGGCGGTGAGCAGGTCCCGCTGGGTGACAGTGCCCTGCTTCTCGGCCGGGGTGAAGACGCTGCCGGGCTCGGCCAGTTCGCGCGCGGCCAGGTCGCGGATCTCGGCGAGGCCGGTGTCCTGGCCGACCGGGGCGGCTCCGGCGCGGCACATCTTGATGCCGTTGTACTTGGCCGGGTTGTGGCTGGCGGTGAACATCGCGCCGGGCAGGTTGAGGAAGCCGGAGGCGAAGTAGAGCTGGTCGGTGGAGGCCAGGCCGATCTGCACCACGTCGGCGCCCTGGCCGGCCGCGCCGCGGGAGAAGGCCCCGGACAGGTCCGGGGAGGAAGGGCGCATGTCCCAGCCGACGGTGATCGCGGTGGCTCCGGTGACCCGGACGAAAGCGGCACCGACCGCCTCGGCGATCTGCTCGTCGAGCTGATCCGGCACGATCCCTCGGACGTCATACGCCTTGACCAGATGGGTCAGGTCGCCTGCGGTCGGGTGCGGGGCGGTCACGGTGGTCGGCTCCGTTCCTCCGGGTGGGCGCCGCGCGGCGCGTCGTCGAGGCGAGCCTACCGGCTCAGGGCGACCCGCAGGTGTGCCGAGGCGTGCCGAGGTGTGCCAGGGGCGGGCGCAGCTAAGTCAGCGTCGATGCGTGGTTGGACGGTGCGTTAAGACGCAGGGCCGTAATACAGCGGTCGCGTGGGACGGCGATACCGAGTCAGTCAGACGCTTCCGCGTCAGCCGTCTGCTTCGGTGACTGCACGTAGATGGCCGCGGCGTGGCGGTGTGTCGCCGTGGGGTACGCCGGTAGGACGGCTCGGCTCGTTGTCGGAGCTGCCCGCGGGAGCGCGGGCTGCTTCGCGCACGGCGAGGGCAAGGGCCTCCAGGTCGTCGCTGGAGGGGGTGCGCCGGCCGGTTTCCGGTGGGGAGAGGCGCACGACCTGCCAGCCGCGCGGGGCGGTCAGCCGTTCAGAGTGTTCCGAGCACAGGTCGTAGCAGTGCGGCTCGGGGTAGGTGGCCAACGGTCCGAGGACTGCGGTTGAGTCCGCGTAAACGTACGTCAACGTCGCCACGGCTTGGCGACCACAGGCGGTGCGCGAACAGCGACGGACAGGGCTCACATGCGCGAGTGTATTGCGGTGTTGCCCGGCGCTGCCAGACGCCACGCAATCCGGATCCGCCGCCGCTGTTCGCCGCCCCGGACCGACCACGGTCGAGCGCCGGTCAAGTTCGCGCCGCCGGTATCTGCCACTGCGCCCGGCGCGCGGGATACGCTCGATCCCGTGCAAAGTTCTGCGGAGCCGCGTTCGGGCCGGCCGCCGAGGCCGGGTCGCCGCCGGGGCAGGGATCGGCGTGGGCGCGGCCTGCGCGGTCCGCTGGCCCCGCCGGAGATCCCGCTCAGCCTGACCAGGGCCGAGCAGTTCGACGAACTGGTGCTGGACGCGGTGGAGCGGCTTGAGCGCCGGTGGCCGCAGCTTTCCGGGGTGGAGTTCGCGGTCGAGGAGGTGCCGCCGCCTGGAGCCGAGTTGTGGTCGGACGAGCCGGTGCCACTCGGGCGGGTGGTGCAGGCCGGGCCCGGTGAGCCGGCCCGGATCGTGGTTTACCGGCGACCGCTCGAGGTGCGTGCCCCGGTGCGCGCCGACCTCGGCCTGCTTGTGCACGACATCGTGGTGGAACAGGTCGCGGACCTGCTGGGGCTCGATCCGGAGATCATCGACCCGGAATAGCCGCCCGCAACGAGCCGGGCGGCGTCGGGCGAGGCCCGGCGATCAGGGCTGGGGAACGACGCCGGACAGATCGGCTTTGACGGCCGGAATCTGCACGGTCTCCAGTGCGCTCGCGATCGGTTGGATCGTGAGCATCCCGCCGGTGCCCATCACCCGCGCGGCGTAGATCGAGTTCGCGCCGCCCTGCGGAACGATCGAGACGGCGAACGACGTGGCGCCCTTGGGTGCCTGGACGGGAACCGCCTTGGTGGTCTGTGCGGGAACGGTGACGGTTTGCGGTGCGGGCGCTCCGGTGGCGCTCTCGACGGTGACGACGACCTGCGCGCTTTGCGTGCTGTTGTTGGTCAGCTGGATGACCGAACCGGAGTTGTCGTCCGCGACCACGCCCTCGCCGGCCAGCGCCGGGACCGGGCTGAGATAGGCGGTGTCGGACCCGCCCTCAGCAGTGACCTTGATCGCGGCGAGGATCGGCACGTTGTTCGCGCTGTCGATCTGCAGCGCGCCGGCCTCGCCGGCGGCCGGGACCGTGGAGATGTCGACCGTCTTGACCTGTCCGGCGGTCAGGTGCGGCGGCTGAGTGACGGGCACGATCTTGGCGCCGCCGATCCAGTGCAGCGTGACGTCGGCGTCGGCATTCGGCGAGAACAGGATCAGCTGCAGCTTCATCGCCGAGGCGGGCTTGGCACTCGGCGCGGGTACGCCGGGCAGCATGAGGTGCGCGGACGGCTTCTGCGCCTGGATGAAGTCGCGGCCGGCAGAGCCGTCGGAGGCGAGCATGGCGCCGACGACGCGTCCCGCGGTGGCCACGACGTGGACCGCGAAGGGGCCGGCACCGGTGGCGTTGAAGGTGCTGAGGTCGATCGGATGGTCGTACTGGTTGTTCCCCGGCACCAACAGACCCTGGCCGGCGTCCGAAGCGCCGACGCCGAGCGGACCGGTCGAGGTGTACACGGAGACGTTGGCCTGCGCGGCGATCTGGTCGGTGTTGAACAGGTTGACCTGCGAGGTGCCCTTGCTCGGGTCGGCGCCGAGGTACCAGAAATCGGTGTCGGGCGCCGTGCACGGGGTGGACGCGATGCCGTGGGTGCCCTGGGTCCCGCCGTTGGGAAGCGTCTCGGTGAGCGTGAAGCCCGGGGCGTACCCGCCGGTGGCCTGTCCGATGACCGGAGTGGACGGTTGAGTCAGGCTGGTTCCGTTGCCTGAAATACCGGTGTTGGTCGAGAGCGCGCCGCTCTTGGTAAGGCTGGCGATCGGCGACTTACCACCGAGCAGGGTGACCGTGGCCTTGTCGCCGGTCGTCGGGGCTAGACCGCCTGCCGCGTCGGACGGCGTGATCGCGTTGACGGTGATGTTGTTGCCGACGACCTCAGGGCAGGCGAGCGTCGCGGTACGCACAGCGGTCGACTTGGCAGCCGCGAGGGTCTGCGGCTTGGCGGCGGAGGGCTTGACGCCGTAGCCGTATGCGACGCCGACGCCGATAGCCACGAAGACCGCGATGGCGACCTGGAGGCGCCGCCCGGTGCCGACACCTGCCTGCGCGGCGCGGCCGAGGGCCGCGCGATTGAGGTTAGGCCGGGCGAGGTGCGCCTTACCCAGCGCGTCACGGGCGGCCGAGGCGGGGCGATTGGCGGCGGAGCGCTCGGCGGCGGAGCGGGGCTCCCGGGTCGGGTTGTCGTCGCTCGTGCTCACCGGGTCCATCCGTCCTGCTCGCCGTGGCCGTAGCCATCGGGGTCGTACTCGTTCCCGTACTGGTGCTGGGTGGTCTGGTGTTGGGCCTGGGCGGACTCATCTGCCTGCCGAGGCTCGGGCACGCCGTATTGGTACGGCGCGGGGTCCGCGTACTGGTCGCCGTATTGGCCGTACGCGCCTTGTTCGTACGGAGCTTGTTCGTACGGAGCCTGCTCGTACTCTGCCTGGCCGTATTGGGCCTGGCCCGCGTGGCCGTACTCTGGCTGGCCGTATTGGGCCTGATCGTACTGAGCTTGCTGGTATTGACCGCTGTCGTACTCGCCTTGCTTGTACTCGCTTTGGCCGTATTCGCTTCGGTTGTAGTCGCCTTGGCTGTACTGGCCTTGCGCGTGCTGGCCGCTGTCGTATCCGTAGCCCTCTTGATAGGGCTGCTGCTCGTAAGAACCCTGCTGCTGCTGGTAGGTGTAGGGCTCCTCGGCGTACGGATCCGCGTTGTTCATCGGGTACTGCTCGTACGAGGGCTCGGCGGCGACCGGGTACTGTCCGCTCTGGTACTCGGCTTCCTGGTACCCGGCCTCTCGGTAACCGGTCTCCTGGTAACCGGCCTCTTGATAGCCAGGCTGCTGATAAGCGGCTTCCTGGTACCCGGTGTCCTGATATTCGGCAGCCTGGTGTTGACCGACCGGCGCGGGAACGGGCTCTGGTTCCTGATACGGCTCGGGCTCTCGGTACGGTTCCGGCTCCCGGTAAGGCGCGGGTTCCTGGTACGGTTCCGGCTCCTCGCGCCAGGTCCGCTGGGGCTCAGGTTCCGGCTCGGCCTCAGGTTCAAGCGGATCGGCGGGCTGGGAAGCAGCGTCGAGCTCGGCGGCCTCCTCACCCTCGATCTCCTCATCGGGCCGGCGACCGAACGGCAGGGCCATGATGGTCGCCGCGATCGCCGTGAATCCGCCGACGATCAGCCAGACGGTGTGCTTCATCGAGTGGTAGCCGATGGTGATCGTGCCGCAGCTCGACGGCAGTTGCCACGCCTGAAGGCCGCCGACAGGTTGCGCGGTACCAAGCGTCTGATTGCCCATTGACGCTGACCAGCCGGGCAGCGCATCCTCAGCGAGCACAAGCACGCGGCCGGATGTACCCAGCGGAATGGTCACGGTCGCGCCGGTGTCCTGTGCACACACCATCGCGCTGCCTGTAGGAACCGGCGGCGTGTTACCGCACTGATAAGCCACCGG
>NZ_DATNGK010000274.1:0-6668 GCF_035605935.1 Actinocrinis sp.
AAGAACGTCCCGTCTACGTGCGAGGCGGGGCCGAGTTCGTGGAGCTTCGCGTAGAGCGGGTACGGATCGGCCCGCCCCGCCTCGGTGAACAACTCGCCGAGGATCACTGCGCTGCCCGTCATGACCGTTCCTCCCCGCTGCTCGTGCATTGTTCGATGCCTGCGTTCGACACCCGTGTGCTCGACACCCGCGCCCGAAGATCGCCCCGTACGTCTACTCTGAACGAACGTCAGTCCCGGTCGAGTTCCCGGGAAATGCCGAAAAGTGGCAGCTTCAGCACGGAAGGCGGCGGCTCGTCGATCTCGAGCTCCCGATACGCCTGCTTGATGGTCAGCGAGATGAGAATCAGCGCCCTGGTGATGAAGAACCCGGCCAGCGGCAGTTCGATCAGCGCCGCGGACCCGAGGGACCACCAGATATCCGGGGTGCCGAGGTCGAGCGTGATGTCGAACCAGGCGTCGCAGATCAGCAGGGTCGCGGTGACCATGGCGGCCGCGATGACCGCCTGACGTCGGCGCCAGCCGAGATACACGGTCAGGGCCATCGCGAGCAGCAGCAGTCCGTCGAATCCCGCCCAGGTCAACCGCCAGTGGTGCGCGCGGTACTGATCAGGCAGGCTGACCGCGAGGAAGACCGTCCACGGAAGCAGCACGGCGACACAGGCGAGGAGCATCTCCATCGCGCGCCTGCGCCGTCGCCGCATGAACTCGGCGCTGAGCGGGCGGTACGCCACTGTCTCCGCACTCCCGTCGCTGTGCTCCTGGTTGCTCAATACTCCCCGGCGATGACGTTGCGCAGCGCCTCGCCGCGCGCCCAGCGGATCAGGTTCTCCCGCACGACCGCGAAGGCGCGGGCCCGATTCTCCGGGACGAGCGAGCCGATGTGCGGCGTGATGAACACACCGGGCGCGGACCACAGCGGGTGCCCGTCCGGCAGTGGTTCCGGTTCGGTGACGTCCAGGTACGCCCGGATCTTCCCGCGCTCGGCCGCCGCGATCAGTGCGTCGGTGTCCGCGACCAGGCCACGTGCGCCATTCACCAGCAGCGCCCCTGGCTTCATCAGCGTCAGGAACTCCTCGTCGATCAAGCCCTGCGTCTGCGCGGTAAGCGGAGTGAGGACGATGACAATGTCCGCGCCCGGCAGCAGGACCGACAACTCGCTTATGCCATCGACGCCCTCACGCGGCCGACGCGCGACCCTACGCACGTCCACGCCGAAGGGAACGAGGTACTTCTCTAGGCACTCCGCGATCGACCCATACCCGACGAACAGCACCCGCGAGCCACCGAGCACACGCACCTGACGCGGCTCCCATCGGCCGCGTGCCTGAGCGTCCGCGTGGTGCGGGATCTCCTTGTAGACCGCGAGAATCCCGGTGAGCATCAGTTCGGCCATCAGGTCGTCGTACGCCCCGCGGACGCTGCACAGCGTCACCTCGGCGGGCACCAGGTCGACGATCCAGTCGACCCCGGAGGTCAGCGACTGCACCAGGTCCAGCCGGCCGGCCGCCGCGATCAGCATCTTGAGGTCGTAGCCGTCATCCGCCTGGTTGCGCACGAGCGGCGGGATCAGCGCCCGGACCTCGCCGAGCCGCGGGTCACTCAACGGATCGGGCGGGATCTCGGCGATTTCCAGCGCGGCGCGCACGTCCCTCGGCAGATCGTTCAGATCGCCAATCGTGCCAGGGGCTGTCCACACCAACTTGCGCTCGTCCACGCCCCCATCCTAGAAGGCTGGACGTAGGTTCGAACCGGCGCGATGCGTTAGATCAGCGCGAGGAGCCTTAGCACTTAGTAGGTGACCGGAGCCCACGGTGCGATCGCGGTCTGGAACATGGCAGAGAGACGGGCTACCGCACCGTGATGATGCTCATCGAGCATGCCCAACGCAGCGAACCTGCCAGCTGAGAAACCGCCGAGGTAGATCGACGCGAGAACGGTCGCGGGCATTGTGACATCGGGGGATTCGGCGGTCGGGCCGCAGTTAGCACCGTCGGGACCGCCCTCAAGCGCGAAGGTACCGTCCGCGTATCCGTCCTTGTCAACGACGCGTAGCACGACGCGGCCGGGCACCTCGTAGCGGCGGGCACCGAGCGCGGCGGCGGTGTCGAGCACCCGGATCCACTCAGCGTCAGTGTGGTTGTCGGCCCAGGCCACGCGCCGGTTGACCAGCAGTTCGCGCCAGAGTTCGTCCTCCCTGCGGGCCACCCTGGCGGCCACCTGGCTTACCCAGTCGTGGTCAGCGAGGTACTTCCACAGCCGGGCCTCGTACTCGACGTTGATCGCGAACAAGTCCAAGGCCTCGACCAGGTTGTCCGGCCGCTCGTGGGTCCACCGCTCCTCGCCGAACTTGTAGCGCAGGAAGCCGACGGCCTCGCCGCTCTCGTCGCGGCACACGGCGTGTAGGACGTTCTTCGGCACGGGCTCGCCTTCGCGCGGTACCAGATCAAGCTTGCGCTCCCACATCGCGCGCGTGCGGGTGACGGCCCCTGGGGTTAGCGCACGCACTCGGTCGTAGAGCGCGGGCGCCTCCTTGAACGCCGAGTCGGCGTCCACGACCTCGATATCGCCGGGCAGTTCGCGGACGAACGCGGCGGCGCGCGCGTCCAGGTACCAGTTCGCGCTGGTCGTCGCGGGGCCGAAGCCGTAGCGGCCGTAAATGGGATATTCGGCGGCATACAAGCCCGCGAGCACATCGCCACGTTCCTTGGCGGCCCCGAGCTCGCCGGCCATCATCCGGGAGAGCAGGCCCTTGCGCCGATGCGTGGAGGCGACGGTTACCGCACTAACTCCGGCGAGCGGCAGGAACGCGCCTCCGGGAACAGTCGCCTCAAGGCTGAGCGCGCGTAGCGTTCCGACCGGCGTGTCCCCGTCGAAGGCGCCCCAGCAGCGGTCAAGCTCGAACCAGCGGCGGCGGCGGGGCCCATCGCCGCGCTCTTGCGGCATGAAGAAGCCGAGGTCGATCGCGTCGCTCCACGCGTCGAACTCCTCGTCGCGGACCCTGCGCACCTCGATCGTCATAAGCGCAACGTATCCCCCGGTCGTGATCACCCGCGACTGGATTTCGGCGAGCTAGTAAGCGGTCACGCAGGTCGTAACGCACGTGCCGCGAGCGCGATACCGGCCGTCACTACCGCAGTCATCCAGAACGCGAAGGGCAGCGAGACTGCCGAGCCAAGCGCGCCTACCGACGGGCCGGCGACGAGGCCGGCCGCATACATGACCGTGGTGATGCCCGCGACGGCCTGCTCCGCGTTGTTGCCCAGCCGTCCGGTCGCGGCGATGGCCAGCGGGACCGAGGTCGCGATGCCGAGACCGACCGCGGCAAAGCCGAGCATGCCGAGCACCGGCGTCTGCGCCAGCGCCACCATGCAAGCCCCGATGACGGCGACCACGCCGCCGAGCCGCACCGTCAGCACCGGGCCGAGCCGCCGGGCGACCGCGTCGCCGGTCAACCGACCGAGCGCCAACGTGACCGAGAACCCGGTGAGGCTGTACGCGCCTACCGCAGCGCTGGTGTGCGTTACGTCGGTGAGGTACACGGCGCACCAGCTGCGAGCGGCGCCCTCGGCGAAGATCCCGCAGAAGCCGACCACGCCGACGAACAGGATCGCTCGCGACGGCAGCGCGTAGTGCGGCGCGGCGACTTCCTGCGAGGCCGGGTCGTCCGGCGGCAACAGAGCGCAGGAGAGGACGCCCACCACCGCGAAGACCACGGCGGTCACCGCGAACTCGGCCGGTGCGCCGATCCCGGCCGCGGCGCACAGGCCGCCGAACGCGGAGCCGGCTATCATGCCGACCGCCCACATGCCGTGGAAGCCGGACATGATCGACTTTCCGAGGCGGTGTTCGATCCTGACCGCGTGAGCGTTCATCGCCACGTCCGCGCAGCCCGCGGTAGCCCCGAAGATGAAGAGCACCGCCGCCAGCGACCACGCGCCGGGCACCAGCGCGGCCGGCGCGAGCGAGACACAGAACAGCGCGATCAAGACGCGCATGCCGCTCTTGGCGCCGAAACGGTGCACGACCCGTGCCGTCGCCGGCATGGCGGCGAGGGCGCCCGCGGTCTCCGTGATCAACGCCGCGCCGAGCACGCCCGGGGTGGCGTGGATGTGCGCCTGGATCCAGGGCACCCGCGCCGCGAAGGTCCCGGAGATCACCCCGTGCACCGCAAAGATCAGGCTCACCGCGACGCGGCCGCGACGCTCCTGCGCCCCGGGCGCGGCGAAAGGCACCGCGACCGCCAATTCCGCGCCCATGCGCTCTCCCCGAGTTCGCCGCCGTGCCTGCACTGCCGCACTCTAACAGTTAGGTTCCCTTAAAGATAGCTCGAAAAATTGTCGAAGCGCTTCGATGAAATCGATGACCATTCTTTGACTATTCAGCTGCTGCGATACGTCTTGACACTACACAGGACTAGGCAGATATTTCGAAGCGCTTCAACACCCACACTGCCACACCAAGGCACCATCTGAAGGGAGCGCGCAACGATGCGCAGCAACCTGCTCAAGGCCGCCGCGGCGGCCCTAGGCGCCGGAGCGATCGCCGTGCTGTCCGTTGGTCCCGCCTGGGCCTACGCCTACGAGTCGTCCGCGCAGTATGCGTCCTACTCGACCGGCGGCTACACGATCTACAACGACGAGTGGGGCAGCGGCCACGGCAGCCAGACCCTCTGGGTCAACTCGTCGAACAACTGGGGAGTGTTCTCCAACCAGCCGAACACCTCTGGCGTCAAGGCGTACGCCAACGAGTCCAAGTCGATCAACAAGGCGCTCAATTCGCTCTCGTACGCGAAGAGCTCGTTCAGCGAGTCGATCCCGGGCACCGGCAACTACGAGTCGGCCTACGACATCTGGCTCAACGGCAGCGGCATCGAGATCATGGTCTGGACCAGCACGCACGGCAACGTCGGGCCGCTCGGCTCGAACACCGGCAACCTGACCATCGACGGCAACACCTGGACCGTGTACGCCGGCAGCAACGGCAGCAAGCCGACCTACTCGTTCAAGCGCACCAGCAACGAGTCCTCCGGCTCGGTGAACCTGCTCGACCTGCTCAAGTGGCTGGAGAACACCAGGCACTACTACTCGAACCCGACGCTGTCCACGATCCAGTACGGCTTCGAGATCAGCGGCACGAACAGCTCGACGCAGAACTTCACCATCAACAGCTACTCGGCCTCAGCAGGCTGATGGCAGGGCGGCAAACCGCCGTCAGCTCGGCACCGCGTAGTTCAGCACCGCGTAGGTCAGCACCGTGAATCGACAAGCGCCGCCGCGTCCGGATCCTCGTCCAGATGCGGCGGCGCTGTGTCCGTTACTGCGGTGTCCATTGCTGCGGTGTCGATGACTGCGGCGTCGATCGGCGCATCGCGAAGCACGGCCAGTTCATCTTCGTGCGATTCCGGGAACACCCACATGTGCATGGCCCAGAACCGGAACACCGTGCCGAGCCCCTGCCCCACGATGAACTGAGCGATGTTCGCGGCCAGCAGCGACGTGTATCCGAGGACGTATTCGTTGAAGGCGACGCAGGCCGCGGTGATGAGCATTCCAACCGCGGAGACCAGCAGATACAGCGTGATCTCCGCGCCAGACTGTCTGCGCTCGCGGCGGCGGAATACCCAGTACCGGTTACCCAGGTAACCGATCAGCGTGCCGAGTGCGGTACCGGCGATGGAGCCGTAGACCTTGGGCGCGTGGAAGACCCCGATGACAAGGTTGAACGTCGCGATGTCACACGTGACGCCGACGATACCGACCGCGCTGAAGCCGACCATCTCGCGCCACAGTCGGCGCACGATCCCGACGACCCATCGCCGCATGTGCTCCCCCAGCCAAGGTTGTGCGCAGGGTCGTCCCCCACCGCGCCAGCGGTATATCGAACACCGTGCGCGGCAGCGGTATGTCCTACACAGTCCGCGCCCGCCGCGGTACCCCACACCGTCGTCTCTGTACCCGTCCAGTGTGGCGTACCGCAGCGTTCGCGGGCGTCGTCCTGAGGTATGGCGTCGGACTCAGCCCTGAGGCGCAGCCTCGCCCGGTTCCTTCGGCTTCGCGTCGATCCCGGCCTCCTTGCGCTGGGCCGGCGTGATCGGCGACGGCGCACCGGTCAGCGGGTCGCCGCCGGAGGCCGTCTTCGGGAAGGCGATAACGTCGCGGATGCTGTCCGCGCCGGTCAGCAGCGCCACGAGGCGGTCGAGGCCGAGCGCGATCCCGCCGTGCGGCGGCGGCCCGTAGTTGAAGGCCTCCAGCAGGAAGCCGAACTTCGAGCGCGCCTCCTCGTCGGACAGGCCGATCGCCGCGAACGCCCGTTCCTGCACGTCCTTGCGGTGAATACGGATCGAGCCGCCGCCGATCTCGGAGCCGTTGAGCACGAGGTCGTATGCGTTGGACAGCGCGGTCGCCGGGTCCTTGTCGAAGCTGTCCAGGCTCTCCGGGGTCGGCGCGGTGAACGGATGGTGCACCGCGGTCCACCCGACCTGCTCGCCCTTCTCGTCCTCGACCGGCTCGAACATCGGGAAGTCCACGACCCACAGGAACTTCCAGGCTGCCTCGTCGATGAGCGAGCAGCGCCGCCCGATCTCCAGCCGCGCCGCGCCGAGCAGTTCCTGCGAGGCCGTGCGCTTTCCGGCAGCGAAGAACACCGCGTCGCCGTCTGACGCGCCGA
>NZ_DATNGK010000275.1:0-4042 GCF_035605935.1 Actinocrinis sp.
TCCACCTCGACCGGCTTGGCCACGTGCTCGTTCGCGCCGGCGGCGAGGCTGCGTTCCCGGTCCCCGCGCATCGCCTTGGCGGTCACCGCGATGATCGGGAGCTCGGCGAACCGGTCAAGGCTGCGGATGTACTCGGTGGCCGCGTAGCCGTCCATGCCCGGCATCATGACGTCCATCAGCACGAGCTTGATGTCAGGGTGCTGCAGCAGTGTCTCGATGCCTTGGCGGCCGTTGTCGGCGTGCACCACGGAAAGGCCGTGCAGCTCCAGCGCGCTGGCCAGTGCGAAGACGTTGCGCACGTCGTCATCGACGACGAGCACCTTCTCTCCGTTGAACCGGACCGAAGACTGCGGCGGCTCGGCGGCCAGCGACAGTTCGGCCGTCGTGTTGGGCAGCGCGGTGAGCAGATGCAGCGTGAGCCGCTCGATGGCCTGCGCGCGAGAGCCGATGACTTCGAGCACGCGCACACTGCCCAACGCCGACAGCCGAGCAATCGTGCTGCTGCCCGCGCCCGCCTCATAGGCCAGCACCGGGACTGTGGGATCGAGCCTGGCCACCGCCGCCAGGAGGGTTTGGACCGCGTCGGGCGGGGTGCTGAGGTTCACCAGGATGCTGATGACCTCCTGGCTGGTCAGCGCCCGCTCCACGTCACGCGCGGTGACCTCTGCCATGGTGAGCAGGTCGACGCGGCCGCGCATCCCGCCGAGACCGTCGATCGCGGTCCGGGCCGCGTTCTGCATCGCCCGCGCCGCGCGCGGCTCTACGACGAGGACCACCGCGGTCGACTGCGTGCCCTTGGCGCCGAGGCCGCGGTACTCGGCCGAATCGTCGTCGGCGGCCGCAGGAATGCCAGATGAGGTGGCCGAACTTGGCGCGCTGACGGAGCTCGCTGCCGCGCTTTCGATCGTGGTGGCGTTCTGGCTGGCGACGGACTGTCCGCGCGAACGGGTCGGAGCAGGCGTCTGGGCCTTCTCGCGGGCCGAGGTGCCCGATTCGATCGGCACGGTGAGGGTGAAGGTGCTGCCCTGACCGGGAGCGCTGGTTACCCGCAGTTCGCCACCGAGCAGCCGGGTCAGTTCGCGGCTGATCGACAGGCCGAGCCCGGAGCCGCCGAAGCGCCGCCCGGTCAGGCTGTCGCCGTGCTGGAACGCCTCGAAGATGACCTCGTGCAGGTCCGGTGCGATGCCGATTCCGGTGTCGTGCACCGCGAACCGCAGCAGCGCGGGATCCTGCGGATCGCGGGTGACCTCCAGCATGATCGTGCCGTGCTCGGTGAACTTCACCGAATTGGAAAGCAGGTTACGCAGGATCTGGTGGAGCCGCTGCTCGTCGGAGTCGACGGTCTCCGGAACGTCCTCGGCCACCTGCACGACCAGCTCCAGGCCCTTTTCCGCGGCCTGCTGCCTCGCCTCCGCCTCGGCGCGGGTGACCAGCGTCTCGACCGAGATCCGGTCGGTGTGCACAGCCATCCGGCCGCTTTCCACGTTGGCCAGGTCGAAGAGATCGTTGATCAGCTGGAGCAGATCCTGGGCCGCGCCGTGGATGGTGCGGGCGAAGTCCACCTGGCGCGCGGTCAGGTTGCCCTCGGAGTTGGCGGCGAGCAGCTGGGCCAGAATCAGCAGGCTGCTGAGCGGAGTGCGCAGCTCGTGCGAGATGTTGGCCATGAACTCGGCCTTGGCCCGCGAGGCGACGGCCAGCTGCCGGGCGTGCTCATTGAGCTCGAGCCTGGCCTGCTCGATCTGGGCGAGCTGCTTGGCCGCGTGCGCGTCACTCGCGGCGGCCGCGGAAGCTCCGGTCGCGATGCCTGCTGCGGAGGCGACCGCCGCGGACGCTGGTGCGGCGGACCCTGATGACGTTGCGGCGGCGGCCGCCGCGGCCAATCGTTGCAGGGCCGCGGCGCCGGAGGCGCCGGTGATCTGTTCGACCAGGGCCTGGTTGTGCTCAGCCAGCTGGTTGAACAGCTCGCCCAGCTCCGCGAGCTCATCATCTCCGGTGACCACGGCGCGCGCGCCGAGATCACCGTCCCGTACCGCCCGCATAGCGGCGAGTAGCCGCGCCAGCCGCGGGTCTGGCACCACTGCCAAGGCGGACCTCCAGCCGAACCCCGGCGTGCCGGGACAGCAATCCCAGTGTTCTGAGATGTCGCCACAGCGGGGGTTCCCGGCCGCGACGCACTGATCGCACTATATCCGCTGGAAGGGCCGGTTCGGTTATCGAGCGAGCAGCGAACACATACCTTTAGCGCGCGGCAATCGTTTTGTTGCCGTGCGCGGTGGGACAGGCGCGGGAAGCTACCCTGAGTGTTCGCCGCTTTGACGCAGGGGCCCGATGCGCAGCGTGTTGCCGTCCGAGTCGATCACGGCGAACAGGCTCGCCCCGTAGGCGGCCGTGCCCGGCAGATCCAGGCAGTTCACCCCGTCGTCGTCCCACGTCGCGCGCAGCCCGGCCGGGTCCGGGACGCGCAGGTAGCAGCCCGCGCTGTTTCGCAGCGGATCGAGCTCGCAGTCCAGATAGAGGTGCAGCTCGACCGGCCCGAGGGCCAGGCGCAGATAGTCGGCGGTGCGGCCCAGCAGCGTGAAACCGAGGTATCCGTAGCAGGCGAGGGCACGCTCCAGGTCGCCGCTCGGCAGGATCGGCACCGCCTGCCCGCCATGGAATGCACTGCCGGCGCGGATGCCAGTGGCTTCGGCGGCGTGCTCGACCGAGACGGCGTTCGGCAGCGCCGTCTCGTTCGGAGGCAGGGCGCCGCCGGAAGGGGAGTCGGCGGCGACCGGCCGGGGTGTCGGCATGGCGCCAGTGAAGCTCAGGATCGCCGCCGCGTCCGCCGCGTTCGCGGCATTCATACGACGCGGCGGCGATTACTAGCGCTTTTCAAACACTCGCCGCCCTTGCGGGCGCGCTGTTCGGCCAGCGTGCAGCCGATCAGTCCGAGGCGGAGGCCCGCAGCTCGTAGATCGGGTTGTAGATCGCCCGATTACCGCGCAGCGTGGTGATCCGGCCGCGCAGCTTGATGGTGCGGCCGGGGCTGATGCCGGGGATCTGCCGCCGCCCGAGCCAGACCACGCTGACCGTGCCGGTGCCGTCCCACAGCTCGGCCTCCAGCGCGGGCACGCCGGCGTGCGGGCGGAAGGTGACCGTCCGCAGCGTGCCGACTAGGCAGACCTGCTCGCGGTCCTGGCAGCGGCCGATCGGCATCGCCTCCGCGGAGGCCTGGATCTCGGCCTGAAGCTCGTCCGCCTGCAACTCGTCAGGGTCCGCCGCCAGCCGGGAGAACATCCGCCGCAGCTTCGAGCCCTGGCCGCGCTGTGACCGCCCGCCGCTGGAACCGCCGTCGGGGCGCTGCGTATCGCCGCGGCCGCCGGTGGCTTCGGCCGCATCTGTTTCCGTGCCGTCGAGCGCTCGCATCCTCGCGGGCTCCTTCCTGGCTCAGCTGCTCGCCGAAGGGGTCTTCGGCGCGGGCGTCTGATTCCGGGTCTGCTGTGGCTGCTGCGGGCTGTTCTGGTCCCCGACGGCCGAACGCAGCTGGTAAGGCACGCTGGCCACCACAACCCGGCGCTGGAAGAGCAGTCTGCCCTTCAGCCGCAGCGCGGACTGGTTGTGCAGCAGTTGCTCCCACCAGTGTCCGAGTACGTACTCGGGGATGTAAACGGTCACGATATCGTTCGGGTTCTCCGTGCGCAGTCGCTTGACGTAGTCGACGATCGGTTTGGTGATCTCCCGATACGGCGAGGCGATTACGGTCAACGGAATCGGAATGTCCCGTTGTTCCCAATCCCGGCGCAGCGCCTCGGTTTCCGCGGTGTCCAGGTCGACGGTCACCGCCTCCAGCCGGCTCGGCCGGGTGGCCCGGGCGTAGCCGATGGCGCGCAGCGCGGGCATGTGCAGCTTCGAGACCAGCACGATCGCGTGATTGTTGCTGGGCATGGTGACCTTGTAGTCATCCGGCGGGGTCAGTTCGACGGCCACCGAGTGGTAGTGCCGCTGAATGCCGCGCATCAGCAGCCAGATCAGCGGCATCGCGACCACCACGATCCAGGCGCCG
>NZ_DATNGK010000276.1:0-9818 GCF_035605935.1 Actinocrinis sp.
CGGCCACGGCCTCGCGCACCGTCGTTGCCGGGGCGTCGAACAGCGGCGGCCTGATGCCGTCGCGCGGGCCGAGGCGGCGGTCGTCGGCCAGCACCCAGGTGTCCTTCGAGCCGCCGCCCTGGCTGGAGTTGACCACCAGCGCGCCCTCCGGCAACGCGACTCGGGTCAGGCCGCCGGGCAGCACCCACACGTCGTCGCCGTCGTTGACCGCGAACGGCCGCAGGTCGATGTGCCGCGGCGCGAAACGGTCCGAGACGAAGGTGGGAGAGGTGGACAGGGCCACCGGTCGCTGGGCGATCCAGCCGCGCGGGTTGGCGGACACCGTCGCGCGCAGCCGGCTCAGGGTGCGCTCGTCGGCCTGCGGTCCGATCACGATGCCCTTGCCGCCCGCGCCGTCGACCGGCTTGAGTACGAGCTCTGACAAGGAGTCGAGCACCCAGCCGATCCGCTCGGGATTGTCGAGGCGGTGCGTCTCGACGTTGTCCAGGATCGGTTCCTCGGACAGGTAGTAGCGGATCAGGTCGGGGACGTAGGTATAGATCAGCTTGTCGTCGACCGCGCCGCAGCCGACCGCGTTGGCTATGGTGACCCGTCCGGCGCGCGCGGCGTTGAGGATGCCGGGGCAGCCGATCACCGAGTCGGGCCGGAAGTGCAGCGGATCGAGGAACTCATCGTCGATGCGGCGGTACACCACGTGCACCGGCTGCTCCCCTGCCGTCGTGCGCATCCGCACCCGGTTGCCCGAGCAGATCAGGTCCCTGCCCTCGACCAGCTCGACTCCCATCTGCCGGGCGAGCAGCGAGTGCTCGAAGTATGCCGAGTTGGCGACGCCCGGCGTGAGGACCACGACCACCGGATCGGTAACCCCGGCCGGTGCGGCCGCGCGAAGCGCGGCCAGTAGCCGGGAGGCGTAGTCGTCGACCGGCCGCACTCGATGCTCGGCGAACAGGCCCGGGAAGGTCCGGGCCATGATGCGCCGGTTCTCCATGACGTAGCTGACCCCGGACGGCACCCGCGCGTTGTCCTCCAGTACCCGGAAGCGCCCGTCCTCGTCCCTGATCAAGTCGATCCCCGCGACGTGCACGCGCACACCGTTCGCCGGCTCGATCCCGTGCGCCGCCCGGTGGAACCCCCCGCCACTGAGCACCACCGACCGTGGCACCACGCCGTCCGCGAACACGGCGCCCTGACCGTACGTATCGGCAAGGAACGCTTCCAGCGCGCGTACGCGCTGCCGAACTCCACGGTCGATCACGTCCCACTCCGCCGCCGCGATCACGCGCGGGACGAGGTCGAGCGGGAAGGGCCGCTCCTCACCGCCGAACGCGAAGGTCACCCCGCGATCGGTGAATGCGCGCGCCACCTGGTCCACCCGGAACCGCAGTTCGTCGGGGTCGAGGTGCTCGAGGACCGCGAAGACCGGTTCATAGGCGCGCCGAGGGACGCCGGGTCCCGCGAACATCTCGTCCCAGGCTTCGGAATGGGTGTAAGCGTCGAATACGTCCGCCATGACCAGAACGTAGGGCACCTGTGTTTCCGAACGGTGACATGCCGCGGCGATCTTTCTCGCCGCGGCATCAGCCGGCTGGAACGTGGCCGCCCGCTACGCTGGCAGGCGCCTGCCGGATTTCCACGAAACGGCGCTCAACCGCCGGCGCTGAGCGACCGCCCGATGCGGCGGGCGGCCGCGCAGCGCCGAACGCGGCAGCGTCCGACGGGCTGACCCCCGATCAGCTGTTCGTGTTGTAGTAGTACCAACCCGTCGCCACAGTCGGCACCGTGCCGGTGCCTTGGCCCAGCACCGAGATCGTGCAGTTCGAGTGCCGATATTCCTTCTTCCAGGTCACCGAGTATCCCCACGCGCCGTATTTCAGGTTCCCGTACTTGGTGGCGGGGATGGAGTGAGTGTAGGTGTGCCCCTTCGTCGTGGCCACGGACTTGGTCGCCGCGTTGCTGATCGAGGCCTTCACCGAATTGATCAGGTCGCTCATCGTGATGTCGGCTCCGTAAGAGAGCGTCGAGCTGATCGTGCGGGTCACCTGGACCGTGCCGGTGATCGTGCCGCCGGGGCCATCGTGCCACCAGGTCGTGCCGTCCCAGAGAAACACGTACCTGCCCGACACGGCGACGACGACGTCCGCGGCGCAAGAAGCCGACGCCGGCGCCGCGTTGACCGCCGAAAGCGTTGACGCGCAGATCACCGCGGACGCCGCTACCGCGCCGAACCGCTTGCTTCGTGACATTGCCACTCCCAACTCCCCTGTTTCGATCGCCTTCTTTCCATGCACTGTCTCGGGTGCCCGTGACGTCTGCGTGGCGTGCGCGTGGCGCGGCGCATTCCGGGACGACGGCGCGGCGGTACGCCCGATTACGCCAACTAAAGATTGTTCTGAACCCTCGTCAGTCACCGGCCCGTTTCCTTTGCGCGTTCGGACGCTGAAGACCCGCTGCCACTTCGGAGGGACGTGTCATCGCAGAATGCACAAAAAAGGTAGATATCGGGTAACACTCGCGGCCGCCACCGCGGTCGCGGTCACCGGGAGTCTCGCGGTCGGGGCTGGACCGGCCGCAGCGGCCGCTTCCACCGCGGCCGCCTCCGCCACCAGCGGGGCGAGGAGCTCCTTCATCGTGGTGCTGAAGAATCAGCACCCGGACATCTCGGCGAAGGCCGCGACTCGGCGGCAGGTCACCGGGCGGGACCAGGCCCCGCTGGTGAACCGGGCCCGCGCCGCCGGCGCCACGGCCGTCAAGAACTTCGCCGTCATCAACGGCTTCGCCGCCACCATGACCGCCGCGCAGGCCGGCAGCCTGGCGGCCGACCCCTCGGTCGCCGAGGTCGTGCCGGACCGGATGGTGCCGCTCAGCCCGCTGAGCCGGCAGGAGACCAGCACGATCCGGCAGCAGGCCGGCGTCACCGCGCCGCCGGATCACCTGATCCCCGGCACCTGCCCGACGAACCCGGCGAAGCCGCTGCTCGAACCGGAGGCGTTGCAGACTACGCACACCGCCTTCCTCGACCGCTCGGTCCCGCAGGCGCAGAACCTGGTGGACGGCACCGGGGTCAAGGTCGCCTGGATCGCCGACGGCATCGACATTAAGAACCCTGATTTCATCCGCGCGGACGGCACCCCGGTCTTCGCCGACTACCAGGACTTCTCCGGCACCGACCCGGCGCTGGGCACCGGCGGCGGCGAGGCCTTCGGCGATGCCAGCTCGATCGCCGCGCAGGGCCGCCAGGTGTACGACCTGTCGAAGTTCGTCGACTCGGCGCACCCGCTGCCCGCGGGCTGCACGATCACCGTGCGCGGCATGGCCCCCGGTGCCTCGCTGGTCGGGCTGAATGTCTTCGGCTCCTCGAACTTCGCGATCAACTCCTCGATCATCCAGGCCATCGACTACGCGGTGAACGTTGACAAGGTCGACGTGATCAACGAGTCCTTCGGCGGCAACGCGTTTCCGACCGCCGGGACCGACCCGACCGCACTTGCCGACGACGCCGCGGTCGCGGCGGGCGTCACCGTGGTCAGCTCCACCGGCGACGCGGGACCGACCAACACCGTCGGCTCCCCCTCGGTCGATCCGAACGTCATCTCGGTCGGCGCGACCACGACCTTCCGGGTCCAGGCGCAGACCGGTTACGCCGGTACCCGCAACTTCGCGACCTCGGTGGTAAGCGACAATCCCTCGCCCTTGTCCTCCGGCGGCGTCACCGACCTCGGCCGGGTGGCCGACCTGGTCGCGCCCGGGCAGGACGGATGGGCGCTGTGCACGCCGGACCCGGTGCGCTTCGTCGACTGCACCGCGTTCAACGGCACGCCCTCACCGATCGAGGACTTCGGCGGCACCAGCGAATCCTCACCGCTGGTCGCGGGCGCGGCGGCGCTGGTGATCGAAGCATACGAACACACCCACCACGGTGTGCGTCCCACTCCGGCCCTGGTCAAGCGGATCCTCACCGGTACCGCCACCGACCTCGGCCTTCCCGCGACCCAGCAGGGCGCTGGCGAGCTGAACTCCTACCGCGCCGTGCTCGAAGCGATGTCGATCCACGACGCGAACGGGGCCCCAGCCCGCCAGGGTGACGGACTCACCATCACAACGCCCGGCGGCGATACCCAGCTCGCCGCGGCCGCCCCGGCGAATCAGAACCTTGATCTGCCGGTCGTGGTCACGAACACCGGCTCGGCCACCCAGACCGTCCAGCCGCACGGCCGCATCCTCGGCCGCACGCTGTCGGACGTGAAGGCGACCATCCCGCTCGACATCGCCTCGGCATCGACCCCGAGTTTCCTCGACGGCATCGCCGCGCCCGACGGGACGCCGGTTCTGCGCCGGTTCGCCGAGACCACCTTCACCGTTCCGGCCGGAGCCGACCATCTCGAGGCTCAGCTCAGCTGGCCCGGCGGTGCGGCGAACGGCCAGTCCTTGGTGCGGCTCGCGCTGATCGGCCCGCGCGGCGAGTACGAGAACCATTCGATACCGCAGGGCGCGGGCAACCACGGCCAGGCCGATGTGCGCTTCCCGGCGGCGGGCCGCTGGACCGCGATCTTCTTCGCGTCGGCCAGCACGGCCGGGTTCAACGGAAACGTCAACTACGAGTTCACTACCACCAAGTACGTCGGCTTCGCCGAAGTCAGCCCGCCGAGCGCGACGTTGCGGCCTGGCCAGAGCGCGACCTTCCACGTGCGCACCCGCCTGTCGGACGACGCGGGCGACGTGTCCGCGGCGATCGAGTTCGACAGCTCACGGCACTTCGCCACCACCGTGCCGCTGACTTTGCGCACGTTGCTGTCGAAGAGCTCTGACGGCGGCTCGTTCACCGGGACGCTCACCGGCGGCAACGGCCGTGGCAACCCGGGCGCGCAGACGCAGGCGTACTTCTTCGACGTGCCGCAGGGCAAGCGCGGCCTCGGGATCGACCTGCGGCTGGCCGGCACGCCGGACCAGATCGTCAACGCGGCGATCGCGGGTCCTGACGGCCAGGTGCTCTCGCTCTCCACCAACCAGACCGTCGACGCGAGCGGCAACGTGGTGCCGATCAGCGCCCTGCAAGGCTTCGTGCGCTCCCCGGCAGCCGGGCGGTGGACCTTGTTCATCGACATCGACAACCCGGTGGCGGGCACGACGCTGACCGAGCGGTTCACCGGACACCTGCGCTTCAATCTGGTCGACGTGGATGCCTCCGGGCTTCCACACGGCAAGGTCGCGGCAGGCAAGCCGATAACCGTCAAGCTGCGAGTGACCAACACCGGCGCCGCGCCCGAGGCGTTCTTCGCGGACCCGCGCCGCACAACGCAGGCCACGTATCCGCTGCTGGTCCTGCCGCCCTCGACCGCGACGATCGCGATTCCCTTCCCGGCGACCTCGATCGGCACCACCTGGCTGGTACCGGCCGAGACCAGCGACCTGAAGTTCGCGCAGAGTTCGACGATCCCGGCGGACTTCGACGTGGCAGCCCTCGACAACGGCCTGCCAGAGTTGCTGGGCGTCCCGACGAGCGGCAGCGCCCTGGCCGCGTCAGCCGAGCTTGCGGCGGCGCGGGTGACTCAGGGTCCGTGGGCAGCGGAGCCGACGGCGTTCGGACCGACCAACGGACCGGTCAAGGGCAGCGCCACACTCAGCGCGACCGTGCGGACGCAGCAGTTCGACCCGAGCGCGACCGCGGACTCCGGCGACCTCTGGCTCGCCGCCGTGAACGCGTCCGCGCCGGGCCTGGCGCCGCTGAGCCTGGCGCCCGGGCAGAGCGGAACTATCACGGTCACGGTCACGCCGACCGGAAGTCCGGGCACGTCCGTGCACGCGGTCGTCTATGTGGATACCTTCTCTTCGTTCCTGCTCAGCGGTGACGAAGTCGCCGCCTTCCCGTACAGCTACACGCTTAAGTAAGCAAATGGCGGCGGTTCGAAGCGTCCGAACGCGACTGCCGCCACGACCACGGCGCCGCACCGGCCCAGCCCAGGCAACCGGGCTCGGGTCGGTGCGGCTGTCGCTGCGGCCACTGGACGCTCGCACCTTTCCATAGGCCTCGATGCATGCACTGCGTGACGCCCCCTATGCTCTGCGCTTGCGGAGTATTCGACGCACGGGGGATATGCGGATGGGGGACCATGCGGAGCGAATGGTCTGAGGCGTCGTCATGGCGCGACGCCTCGGCGAGCACGCGGCGGCCTCCGTCGCTTGTCGGGCGCGGTGAGCAACTGCGCCTGGCGGCGGCGGCGCTGCAACGAGACGGCGTCGTGATCGGCGGCCCACACGGCGCCGGCCGGAGCCGGATGGCCCGCGAGTTGGCCGCGATCGCGCGGGCGTCGGGCCGGTGCGTGGACTGGGTGGCCACCTCGCGCAGCGCTGCCGGGATCCCGCTGGCCGCGCTCTCGGGCCTGCTGGCCGACGGCCGGGAAGGGCCGCCGCGGACGGTCGGGGAAGCAGTCGCGGCACTAGCCACTCGATCCGAGAAAACCCGCGAGTGGGTGCTGGCATGTGACGACGCGCACCTGCTCGATGTGGAATCCGCAGTCGTCATGCGGCAATTTGCCACGCGGGGGAAAGTCAGCCTGCTGCTGACTGTTTGCGATGAGGAAGAGTGTCCTGAGCCGGTTACCGCGTTGTGGCGGGACGAACTGCTCGCCCGCGTCGACGTTCCGCAACTGAGTAAGGACCTTGTGTCGGCGCTGCTGTGCGACGTCTTGGGCGCGCCGCTGGACGGAATCAGCCTCGAACGCATCTACCGCCTGTGCGAGGGAAATCTCGTATACCTGCGCGAATTGGTGGCCGCGGTTGACCGCGACGGCGGCTTGGAACGCATCGGGACGGCGTGGCGCTGGAACGGGCCGGTCTCGCCGAGCGCGCGGCTCGACGAGTTGGTCTGGAGCAGGCTCGCGGCGCTCGCTCCCGCCGAGCGGACCGTGCTCGAACTGCTGGCCTGGGGCGAGGGTCTGGGCGCGCAGTTGCTGCGCGAACTGGCCCCCGGCGCGGACCTGGTCGCCATGGAGAGCAAAGGGCTGATACGGGTACGCGGCGACGGCCAGCGCCGCCCAGCCGGACCGGCGCGGCTGTTAGACACCGAGGTTCTGCGTAACCGCACGCCGCAGCTTCGGGCCGACCAGATCTGCCGGACGCTCGCCGAGGCAGTCGAAGCCAAGGGTGCTCGCCGCGCCGACGACCGGCTGGCCATCGCGCTGTGGCACCTGACCGCCGGCGGCGGCGCGAACATTCCGGTGGCCGTCTATCTGTCCGCGGCACGCAGCGCCCACGCGACCATCGACCCCGGTCTGGCTGAGCGGCTGGCCCGCGCCGCGGTGCACGCCGCACCGGCGTCGCTCGCGGCCGGCCTGCTCCTCGCCGAAACCCTTGCCTGGCAAGGCCGGCACGCCGAGGCCGCCGAGGCGATATCAGGACTCGATGACATTGCGCGATCTGATGCCGATGTGACCCAGCTCGCGCTCACTCGCGCGGTGACCGCCTGCTGGGGGCGCGACGAACCATGCGTCGCGGTCGAAGAGTTGCTGCGCGCCGAGAGCCGGGTCACCTCCGCCGAGCTGCGCCAAGAGCTCCAGGCGATGCGCGCGGGCGTGCATTACGCGGCGGGGCAGGCTCCGGCTGTGGTCGAGGCGGCCGCGGATTTGATGCGCGCACCGTCCAGTCCGGCGAATCTGGTGCGGATGCATCGCGCCGCTGTTCCCGCGCTCGCTCTGACCGGCAGGATCGAGCAGGCGCTCGTGGAGTGGGATCGGTGCCGGTGCGCGGCCGAGACGATCAAAGGCGCGGTGCCCGAAGCGGTGATCGGACTGCCGTTGGCCGGCGCGGCCGCGCTCCGGGCCGCGTCACGGCTGGCTGAGGCGGATCAGCTCGCCGCAAAGGTCTACCGCGATGCCAGCGGCTCCGGTGTGCACTTCGCGGCAGGCGCGGGCGCGCAGATGCTCGGCATGATCGCGCTCGACGCGGGCCGGGTGGCCGACGCGCGGCGCTGGCTCGGCGAGGCGGTGACGCTGCTCGGCTCGGCGGACCTCGTCGGTTTTCTCAGCCTGTCCTGGTCCTCGCTGGCCCGGGCGCACGCGCTCTCGCCCGATCCGGACCGTGACCCGCCACGGCCGATGGCAGTCGAGGCCGCGGCGGCGCAGCTGGCCGCCGAGAAGGCGCTCAGCGCGTCACGCCGCTCGTGGGCACCGCAGGTCGAGGTCGGCCGCGCCTGGGTGGCGCTCGCCGAAGGCCGGCACACGGAAGCCAGGGCGCTCGCACTGGAGGCAGCCGAGGCGGCGGCCGCAGTGGGCTTCCACACGGTCGCGCTGAACGCCGCGCACGACGCACTCCGGCTCGGCGCGCGGCGCTCGGCTCACGCTCTGCTCGTGCAGGAGGCAGACCTCGTGGATGGCCCGCTCACCGCCGTCTATCTCGAGCACGCGCTCGCCCTGGAAGAGCAGGACGGCGGCAGGCTCGACGCGGTCAGCCGCGCCTTTGCGGCACTCGGTTGCCGGCTGTTGGCGGCAGAAGCGGCAACCGAAGCCGCCGCGGCGCACCGCTGCCAAGGACTGCCGGCTCGTTCCAGTGCCTCAGCGGCTTGCGCAGCCGGACACCTGGCTACATGTCAGGGGGCACTGAGCCCGGTGATCGCCGAGCACGGCACCGCCACAGGCCTGACCGCGCGGGAACGCGAGGTGGCAAAGCTCGCCGCCGAAGGGTTATCGAACCGTGAGATCGCGCATCATCTAGGAACATCGGTGCGAACCGTCGAGTCACACCTCGCGCATGTCTACAGCAAGCTCGGCGTTACCAGGCGGGAGCAATTGACCGGCCTGCTTGCGTAGCCCGCGCATCCGACCTCTGGGTGGCATCCGTAGTACATCAGTGCGCCCTACGTAGTCGGATACGGATGCCTGCAGGTTCACGTGCACTGACAATTACGGCCGCTGAGATCGTCCTCGCTTGGGTCGCGCGCGACGGTCGGTAACCGCAAATGCGCCTACCCTTCCACGGCGCGGGAAAAACAGGCGCAGAACACTGGGGATGGAAATGGAACGTGTCACGGTGTCGGTGTTTGCCACCGACCCGATCTCCCAAGCCGGGGTCGCGAGTGCGTTGCGGATGTGCCCGCAACTACACGTGCTCTCACCCGCGGACCCGTCGGCGGCCAGTCCGCAGGTCGTCGTCGCAGTCCTCGACAACGCTCGCGACGGGGCGATGGAAAACCTGCGCCACGTGCAGCGCGTGACGGCGGCGCGGGTGGTGCTCATAGTCGCCGACGTGAACGCCGCGGATCTGGCGCTGGCGACGGAATGTGGCGTGATCGCGGTGGTGCGCCGCAGCGAGGCTGGGCCGGAGCGGCTGGTCCAGGTGATCGAGGCGGCCGCCCGCGGCGAGGGCTCGGTCCCGGCCGACCTGCTCGGCTCGCTGCTGGAGCAGGTCGGGCGGGTGCAGCGAAATGTGCTCAGCCCGCGCGGCTTCGCGTTCAGCGGGCTGGCCAATCGCGAAGTGGCCGTGCTCAAGCTGATCGCCGAGGGGCACGACACAGCCGAGATCGCCAAGGCCCTGTCATACTCCGAGCGCACCATCAAGAATGTGTTGCAGAGCGCGATGATCCGGCTTCAGGTACGCAATCGCTCGCACGCCGTGGCGTACGCGGTGCGCGAGGGGCTGATCTGACCACCCTCTAACCGCCGGCTGCCGTCCCGCTTTTCCTATCCAAAACCTCGCGATGACTTTCCAGCTTCCCGCTGTCTTGAGCCGCTGGTGCCTGCGGCCCGTTGGCGCGTGGTGGAGTGAAAAACCTGTGCACGCGTGTCCCGCGTTACCGTCAACCGCCGTCGGCGAAGCTATCGCGAGAC